>NZ_JDTH01000001.1:900000-985075 GCF_000710615.1 Haladaptatus cibarius D43
TTCGTCCGCGATGAGCAAATCCGGTTCGCCCGCGAGGGCTTGAGCAACCATCGCCCGCTGGAGCATGCCGCCGGAGAACTGGTGTGGATACTCCTCGGCGCGGTCTGCGGGGTCGGGGATGCCGACCTGCTCCAGCAGGGAAACTGCTTTCGCGTGACTTTCCTCGCTGACGTAATCCTGTGACGGGAGGACGGCGCTCGAAATCAGGTTGGCCAGTCCGTAGCCTTGCGTCCGCGAGCGCGTCGAACGCGGGTTCGACCGCGCTCGCTGTTGGACTTCGACCGCTTCTGCAATCTGTTCGCCGACCGTAATCGACGGGTTCAGACTGCTCATCGGGTCTTGGAAGATCATGCTGAACGACGGGCCGCGCAAGGCCCGTCGTTCCCGAACCGTCAACTGTCGAATGTCCACGAACTCGCCGTCAACTGCCTCCGGCCGGTCGGATTTCGTCTCCTCGGCGAGCGTCGGATTGCGATACCAGACCTCCCCCGAGGTAATTTTGCCGGGCGATTCCACGAGGTCGATGATGGACAGCGCGGCGACGCTCTTTCCCGACCCGGATTCGCCGACGACGCCGAACACTTCCTCCTCTCGAATGTCGAAGTTCAGCGATTCGCAGGCGTTGACCTGTCCTTTCTCCGTGAAAAAGCGCGACGAGAGGTCGCGGACGCGAAGCAGGTCGCTCATACGCCACCTCCTTCGCCTTCGATACCGGGGTCAAGCGCATCGCGCAACCAGTCGCCGACGAGGTTGATTCCGATGACGGTGATGACGATTGCCACGCCGGGAACCGTCGAAATCCACCACGAGGTTGCGAGATAATCCCGTCCCTGTGAGATGTCGAAGCCCCACGAGAGGCTCACCCCGGAGAAGCCGAGGTACGACAGCGCGCTTTCGAGCAGGATGATGGCCGCGATTTGGATGGTCGCCAACACGATAATCGGCGTCACGCTGTTCGGCAGGATGTGTTTGCGCAGGATGAACGAGTCGGGTGCCCCGACGGAGCGAGAGGCTTTCACGTACTCTTCACCCGAGACGGTCAGCGCCTCACCGCGCGACACGCGGGCGAACCACACCCAGTTGACGAGCGCGACGACGAGGATGACCGTTCCCGGAAGCGCGATTTGCGCGGGCATTCCGGAGACGACCCCTAACGCCACGAGCGGGTCGGGGATGGTCAACACCGCGCGTTGGAACAGGCCGACCAGCGCGATTGCCAACACGAGCGACGGAAACGCCAACATAATGTCGGCGCTCCGCATCAGCGCGTCGTCCACGAGTTTGCCGTAGTACCCCGCGACCAGACCGACTGTGACGCCGATTAGCGTGGCGAGCATGGTTCCGAACAGGCCGACGAGGAGCGAGGTTCGCGCCCCGTAAATCACCCGCGAGAGCATATCGCGTCCGAGTTGGTCAGTTCCCAGCGGGTGGGCCGACTGTGCTTCGACGTACGTCGTGTTGTTGATGATTTGTATCTCTCCATCGACCATTTGGGTGGTCGTTTCAGTCGTCTGTTTGCTGAATCCTAACGGCGGCAGATTGGAGTCGTCCAAATTCTGTCGGTGTGGATTGTGCGGTGCCAAAAGCGGTGCGAACGCCGCAATCAGAATGACGGTGACGACGACGACGATACCGATTTTGGCCAGCAAACTCTGTCTGTACTCGCGTTTGAGGTTCCGAAGCGTGCGCGGCGAAATCATTCGTACACCACCTGTGGGTTGATGTAGGCGTACAGCGCGTCCACGAAGATGTTGAGGACGACGAACCCGGTACCGACGACGATGAGCGACCCCTGAATCAGCGGCCAGTCACGTGCGTTGATGGCGTTGATGATGAGGGTGCCGAGTCCGGGCCACGCGAACACTTGTTCCGTGATGACGGCCCCGCCGATGAGCGTCCCCAACTGCAATCCGAGGACGGTGATGACGGGAATCAAGGTGTTTCTCAGCGCGTGTTTGTACCGAACCAGCGTCTCCGGGAGGCCCTTCGCCCGCGATGCGCGGATGTAGGTTTTCCCGAGTTCGTCCAACATGCCGCTCCGCGTCAGGCGCGTGATGAGCGCGGTGAAGTACGTCCCGAGCGTTATCGCCGGAAGGAAGATGTGCTTCAGCCACGTTACCAGTCCGTTCACGTTCCCGCTGGTGAACAGCATCTCCACTGCGGGAACCAGTCCGATTCCGCGTTGACTCGTCGGAAGCGGCCCGCCGACGGCGAGCAGGAGCACCAGCATGATGCCGAGCCAGAAGTTCGGCGTGCTGATACCGACCAGCGAGAACGTCGTGGCTGCGTAGTCGGCCGGTTCGTGGCGTCGCGTTGCGCTTAGCACCCCGAGCGGAATCGAGATGATGACCGCGACGAGGCTCGCCGCGACTGCTAACTCCAACGTGGCTGGAAGACGGTTGAAGATTCGCGTACTCGCCTGTGTTCCCGAGATGTACGAATATCCCATGTCGCCCTGAAGGAGTCGGGCGAGATAGTCGAAATACTGGACGTACATCGGTTTGTTCAGCCCGAGTTCGACCGCGATTCGCTGTTTCAACTCCGGACTCGCGTCTAACGGTGCGATAAACGTAATCGCGTTGCCGGGCGTGATGAATCGAAGGAGAAACACCACGGTAACGACGCCCCAGATGACGAATATCCCCTGTAATCCTCTTCGAAACAGGAATCGACCCATCGACATCTACAGACACCTCTTCGATAACGCTGACATCTAGTTCTGGGAGATTGCGTATGCTTCGATGCGTTCGTCGGCCCGTGCCGCCCACTGGAGGCGCTCGCTGACGCCGTAGACGCTGTACTGCCGGTTCAGGAATATCCACGGTGCCTGGTCGTGGAGGAGTTGGTTCATCTCCTGTAGTTTGGAATTTCGTTCGTTCCCGTCCGGCATGTTTTGGGCTTCGTTCATCTGCGTGTCCACCTCTTCGTTACTGTAGGAGGTGAGTGCGCCGTCAGTCGTCAGCAGTGGGATGATGGTCTGGCTGGCGTCGAACGTCGCGTTCCCCCAACCGATGAGGTAGAACTTCGGACTCGTGTCGAGATTTCCGTCGGACAACTCGCCCGCGAGTGTGTTGAAATCCCGCTGTTGCACCGAACAGTTGACGTTGCTGAGCTGGTTTATCTGCTCGGACACTGCCTGTGCGATTTCAACGTCCTTCAGATACCGGCCGACCGGCGTGTGAAGCGTGATGTTCGCGCCAGCGTGGCCGCTCTCCTCGACGAGTCGCTCGGCTTGCTGTCTGTTCGTGCCGTATGGGTTGACGTTGGAATTGTAGCCGGTGAACCCGTCCAGCGTGGGCTGTCCGGTCGGGTCGGCGAAGCCGGAAAGGACGTTGTCGATGATGCTCGGCAGGTCGATGGCGAGGTTCATCGCCCGGCGGAACTGCGCGCTGGAGAACGGTTCCACGTTGTACCGCATCGCGTTGTAGATGACGCGCGTACTCGCCTTCGCGGCGAGTCGGGTGCTGTTCGACCCTCGCACACGCTCTGCATCCTGTGGCGGAACGTTGACGACGATGTCGGTTTCGCCGTTAATGAGTTGATTGACCCGCGTGCTCGACTCCGTCGCGGAGTTGAAAGTCAACTCCGAGACGGCGGCGGGTTCGCGCCAGTAGTTTTCGTTTCGCTGGAAGACGACACGAACGTCTTCCCGATAGTTCTGCAGTTCGAACGGCCCGGTGCCGTTCATATTCTTGGCGATGAAGTTGCTGTTGTTGTTCTCTATCCACTGCTGTTGTACGATGTCACAGTAGGACGCGAACAGCGCGAACACGATAGGGTTGATGCCATCCGAGGACACCTGCACGTTGCCGTCCACGACTTCCGCGCCGGTCACGCCCGAAAGCTGGTCGCTCTGTGGGCTTTCCAACCCGCCGACGTCCGACTGCACGATGCGGTTGATGCTGAACGCAACGTCCTCGGGCGTTAGGTCGTCGCCGTTGTGGAACTGCACGTCGTCGCGGATGGTGAACTGCACCGTCCCGTCGTTCACTCGTTCGTACTCCGTCGCCAGACTGTTGGTGATTCCCCCTTCCGCGTCGCGCGAAAGCAAGCCCTCGTAGGCTTGTAGAACCACGTTGTCCGTCGTCGTCTCCCGGTGGTTGTGCGGGTCGAGCGTCGATGGCATCTGGCCCTGCGTGATGGTGACCGCGAAGTCACCCGACTGTCCGCCACCACCACCGCCGCCACCGTTTCCGCCGTCTCCGGTGTTCGTTCCGTCCTGATTTCCGTCGCCACCGGTACAGCCAGCGAGTGCTGCCGACGCCGCTGCGCCACCTGCAAATTTCAGATACGTCCGCCGATTCATTGGTTCGTCGGGCATGCCCTGATATGGCGCATAATCCATTATATATCTGTGGTACAAGTCATCATTCCCCGCGTCTAATAATCCCATGACATTTACTACCGAACATAACCGCACAGTTAAGTAATCAGACACCGAACCGTTCTTCATGGCCGTTCACGGCCGACATCCCTCATTGCGAGACTTGTTCGACGAGTCGCCCACACCGCATATCGCCCATCCACCGCACACACATCATCGTGATTTCTACGTCGCAACCGACGGCTCCTACAGTCATAACAGTGGAACGGGCGGACTCGGTGTCATCATCGAAACCCGCGATGGCAAACGCGTCGCCCGTCTCTCGATTCCGGACGACGTTCCGGACAACAACGTCGCGGAGTACCGAGCGCTTCACCTCGGACTCGACGTGTTGGCGGCTCGCGCTCCTCCCGACGCGCGAGTTGGTGTGCTGGTTGACCACGACCAACTGGCTGCTAACGTCAACAATGCGGTGCTCGCGTCCAATCGGATAGATTGGCGACCGCCGAAACCGTTCTCGGTTCCGCCGCCGGGAAAGTTCCACTGGCGCGGCATCCGCGCTCGGATTGCCGGGTTCGGCGAACTCCGGGCCGCCCAAATCCGGAGCGACCGCAACCCCGCACATCCCTTGGCGAACGCGCCGGAGGAGTACGCCCACGTGAATCGGGAGCCTGACCGATGTCTGCTTCCCGACGTTCCACAATCCAGCGAAACGCAGATTCCGCCACCGTCCCGGGCGAACAGACATGCAAGTGATTGATGAAGTGGTTGAGTGAAGCGTCCGTTAGACGCGTTCAATCCACGAGTCCTTGCTCGTGGATATGCTTCCGGAGTTCGTCCTCGGTGTCGAACGCCGCGCCGCACGCGTCACACCGGTAGTTGCTGTCCGTCTCGTCTGAACTATCGGACATTGCCGAACCGACGGGAGACACGCCAGTAACGTCTCGCCTCACCTTCGTGGCAGCTTCGGGAACAAAAATGTCGTCCGAGACGAAAACAAACTCCTGCGTCTCGGTGTCTCCTGCATACCGGTGTATTTCCTGCGTGTCGGTTTATATCCTTATAACTTACATATCAGCAATCGACCTGATGCCGACAACGAAACGACTACAACGTCGCTCAGAGTGGGCACTCCAAGGTGTGGCACGCGATGGGCACGCGGATATTCGACTCGGTACTGCGGTACTGGAAGCGCACGACAGACCAACCCGACTACAGACAGGCCTACGTCAAACTCCCGCTCAACACCAGCCTTCCACAACTGGCACACGAGTTCGAGGAAATCTGTGAGGGCCGACTCGACCGGATTCCACAGCGGGATTCGCTGGTCATCGAGACGGATTTCGTTTCGGAGGCGCGGTTCGACTCTGCGGGATTCAGGGAGTTGGTGGACGAAATTCGGGAACGCTGTCCGAACGAGTACGTTTTACACTCGTCTTCTAAATGGCGGCGGCATGAGGACGGTGTTGCAAAGACGCATACTATCGTTCCCGTGAAACCGCTGTATTCGGTGGACGAAGGGGAATCGGAGTCGGTTTCGAAGGAGCGCGTTTCTGGGCGTCCTCGGTAGCTAATCTTCTGTTTTTGACTGGACAGCGCCCTTCGTTCCACAGTTGGATTTTTGCGTTCTGCTACCTCGTTGCAAGTCACGACTCCACTGAAACCGCACCGCCTCCGCAGGCCACACGACTCCCCAACCGATTCCCGTCACTCGCTGGCGCTCGTTTCGGTCATCCACCATCAGCGGCACGCTCTGATGAGCCGTTCGCTCGCTTCGCTCACGAAGACCTCGCGCGAACCCAGACAGTCTCTCGGATGTGAAATCCTCGGGACTGTTGGCGCACGCGCCACCGTGGTTTGTGTCTGTTCGAGATTCCGATTTCTCCACACGGCGCGCGCAGGCGAACCTGCGGTTCGCCCGCGCGAGGGACGCTTGCGCGAACAAAGTGAGCGCAAGTGTCGGTTGGGGAGGGAGTGGCCGAAGCGGGGCGGTGGCGGTATGATAGGAGTCGGCAGTACCTAGCAACAAAACAACAGCACTTTCCACGAAAAAGGACGAAAATTCGAGATGTGCGTTCTCTCGTTTGCGCTATTCGTCTTTCTGGGCGTCAACCACAGCGACGCCAGCCAAATTGACGATATCGCTTGGACCTTTTTTCCGCTCGGGTGTCCTCGTGCCTTCGGCACTGCGGGTACCACTCGCGCAAAAAATCTCCACTAAAAAACGCCGCTCGCTTCGCTCGCGGGAGTTACTCGTCTTTCTGGGCGTCCACGACCGCCACGCCAGCCAAATTGACGATGTCCTTGACCTCGTCCCCACGCTGGAGGACGTGAACTGGTTTGTCCATGCCGACGAGCATCGGACCGATAGCTTCCGCGCCACCGAGGCGTTGGAGGAGTTTGTAGCCGATGTTGCCCGCTTCGAGGTTCGGGAAGACGAGGACGTTCGCGGGTTCGTCCAACTCCGAGAACTCGTAGGTACCGTTCAGGATTTCCTCGACGACGGCGGTGTCGGCCTGCATCTCGCCGTCCACGGAGAAATCGACTTCGGGGTCGTCGCGGAGCATCTGTGCCGCGTCTCGTGGTTTGCGGGTGCCTTCGTTGTCCACACTGCCGAAGTTGGAGTACGAAAGCAGTGCGGCCCGCGGTTCGACGTTGAACCGCCGGGCGAGTTTCGCGGTCTGTTTCGTCACTTCGGCCAGCACATCCTCGTCGGGGGCCTGATTCACCGTCGCGTCGGCACAGAAGATGACCTGATTTTTGAACGTGAGCATGTACACCCCGGCGGCGTAGTTCACGTCGGAAGCGGTACCGATGACCTGCAGGGGCGGTCGGAGTGCCGATGGGTAGTGGTGGGTTAGGCCGGTGAGCATCGCGTCGGCGTCTCCCTGCTCGACCATCACGCTCCCGAAGTAGTTGCTGTCGCGTTCGACCAGTTCCGCGGCCTCGCTCCGGGTGATTCCTTTGCGGCCGCGCAGTTCGTACAGACGGTCTGCGTAGGCTTCGTGGTCGCTGTTCTCGGGGTCAACGACTTCGGGAGCGAAGTCGAGTCCGAGGTCTGCCGCTTCGACTTCGATTTCGTCGCGGTCGCCGATGAGGACGGGTTCCGCGATGCCCTGCTCGCGCAGTTGGTACGCCGCGCGAATCATCTTTCTGTCCGTGCCTTCTGCGAGTGCAACGCGCTTGGGGTCGTTTTTCGCCTTGTTCAGGACGACGCGCATCATCTCGCGGGATTTGCCGAGTCGCGCTTCGAGCGTTTCGACGTATTCGCCGACGTTGAGGTCGCTTCGGGCGACGCCGGTTTCGATGGCCGCCTCGGCGACTGCAGGGGCGACTTCGAACAGCACGCGCGGATCGAGCGGTTTCGGGATGATGTACTCCGGGCCGAACTGGAGCGGTTGGTCGCCGTAGGCTTTGACGACGGCGTCCGGCACGTCCTTCTTTGCGAGTTCCGCGAGCGCCCGCGCGGAAGCGATTTTCATTTCCTCGTTGATGTCGCTGGCACGCACGTCGAGTGCACCCCGGAAGATGAACGGGAATCCGAGGACGTTGTTGACCATGTTCGGGTAGTCGGAACGTCCGGTCGCCATGATGACCATGTCGTCGCGGGCCTCTCGGGCCGCTTCGTAGCCGATTTCCGGGTCGGGGTTCGCCATGGCGAAGATGATGGGGTCGTCGGCCATCGAGCGCACCATCTCCTGACTGACGATGCCGCCGACAGAGAGGCCGACGAACACGTCGGCATCCTTCAGGGCGTCTGCGAGACTGCCCTCGGGAACGTCGCGGGCGAACTCCGTCTTGAACTCGTTTACGTTGCCCTGTTTCGCGCGACTTTCGGTGATGATTCCCGTGGAGTCACACATCGTGATGTTCTCCTTGCGCGCGCCCAACGAAACGTAGAATCGGGCGGTTGCAATCGCACTGGCACCCGCGCCGGAGAAGACGATATTGAGTTCCTCCAGACTCTTCCCGTTGATTTCCGTCGCGTTGAGCAGTGCGGCCCCGCTGATGATGGCGGTGCCGTGCTGGTCGTCGTGGAAGACGGGGATGTCTATCTCCTCGCGGAGTCGTTCCTCGATTTCGAAACACTCCGGCGCTTTGATGTCCTCCAGATTGATGCCGCCGAAGGTGGGTTCCATCGCGCTGACGGTTCGTACGATGTCGCCGGGGTTCGCTTGGTCGAGTTCGATGTCGAACACGTCGATGTCGGCGAATCGCTTGAACAGAACGCCCTTGCCTTCCATAACCGGCTTGCTGGCCTGTGCGCCGATGTCACCGAGTCCGAGAACGGCGCTCCCGTTCGAAACGACGCCCACGAGGTTTCCTTTCGCGGTGTAGCTGTACGCCTTCTCCTCGTCCGCCGCGATTTCCTCGCACGGTGCGGCCACACCGGGAGAGTAGGCGAGGCTCAGATCGCGCTGTGTGTTCGTCGGTTTCGTCGTCGAAATCTCGATTTTCCCCGGCGGTTCGTTCCGGTGGTAGTCGAGTGAATCCTCGTCGAGTCCCATGCCCCCTATCTTCCTGCCCTCCGCTAAAAATCTATCCGAATCCGTCGAATTTGCCTTCGACGTTCGTCGAAATCAAAGGTTCAACACCGACGGCCGCGGAATCGCACCGTCGCCACCGACCGCAGACACCGCCTCAATCGGCCAGTTACCAGTTTCGGTCAGGATTTCCATCCCGTTCTCGGTGACGAGGATGGTGTCCTCGCTTTTCGCACCTTGTACCGTCGGGTTCCACGCGAACGCCATCGGAAGCCGAATTTCGGCATCCGTCGTTGGCGTGGCAATCCACTCCCGTCCGGCGTAGCCTGCGGCCCCGCCCTGATGATGCTTTTTCCACTCGCCTTCGTGGCCGACTTCCTCATACGCCGACTGAATCGTCGAAAACACTTCGTTTCCTGTCCCTTCCTCGATGCCGGCCTGCTGGGTCGCCGTGAGCGCCGTCGCTTCGACCCTCGTGGCGGCGCGATGGCGCGATTCGAGCCATTCCGGCGGGTCGAACGCCACAGTTCGGGTCAGGCTGGCGTGGAGTCCCGTCCGTTCGGCCGTCACGGAAACGAGCGCGTAGTCGCCCAATTTCGACTCGGTCGGCGTGTAGTGGCGATATTTTTCTGCGCGCTCGCTTCCGCCGACCAGTGCGACCAGCGTCTCGATCCCTCTGGAATCGAGCGCGCCGCGAATTGCCGAGACGATTTCTCGCTCCGTATCCTCCGGTTCCAACTCTCGGCAGATGGTTTCGACTGCCGCCGCAGTTTCCTCGCCGAGGGAACGGTAGCTGTCGATGTCCGCCTCCGTCAGCGGTTGGCGCAGTGGCGAGGCATCAATTGCTTCGACGTTCGGAACGTCGAAATCCGCGGCCGCAGGGGTTTCCGCCCGTTCCTCGACCGCCTCCGCGAGCGACTGTTCGTACCAATTGTACTCACTGACTGGAATCTCGTCCGACAGTTCCTCGTCTCGAAGGCGCTGTGCTTCGATATTGTTCGTGACGACCCGCAAGTCGTCGCCATCGTAGCCGACCGCGGCGACCCCCGCGTCGCCTTCGCGGTCGATGACGTTGTTCCCACCCGTGAGCCACGCGAAACTGTTCGGGCGTGCGAACCAGACAGACCGGAGGTCGCGCGCGTCGAGGAGGAAGTCGAGACGAGCCAGTTTCGACATACTCGGTTCGTCGCCCCCGACACCCTTCAACCTGTTTCCCTCGAAACCTGCCCAGTGTCAGACGACATATCATTCCCACAAAACTTATTACTCATTTACAGTAAATGGAGAGTGCCCACCACGGTGCCGCCCGTTGGTGGCCTCGCAACCCTGTTCGGTTCCCGCTGAACCCCGGCCTGCCCCCTGCTGTCTCACATCAGCCGTTTTCCGTTTCCTCCCCCGACTCCCAGTTTCCGGGAAAGTCGGACAGACCTAAGTACGACGCCTCCTAACCCACGGAAAAGGGGATTACCGTGATACGACACGACATCGAGGTGAACGCCTGATGGGTTCTGGATTCAGGCGATTCGCCGCTTTTACAACGAGTTTGACGTTCGCCCTCATCCTGCTCGGCGTCTACACCGCCGCGGCAGGAGCGGGGCTATCCTGTAGCGCCCAGTGGCCGTACTGTGACGGCGGCCTGCTTCCGCAGACCATTCCGAGTTTCATCGAGTGGTTCCACCGCCTCGTGGCGATGATGACCGGCTTCTTCATTCTCGGAACGACCGTCGGCGCGTGGAAATACTACGACAGCACCCGTATCCGGGTCGCGTCCACCATCGCGCTGGTCGTCCTTCCCATTCAACTACTGCTCGGTGGGGCAACCGTCCTCATCTACGGTCCCGCCTCGCAGGTGGCTCACCACGCCGCCGCGATGGTCATCTTCGCAGCACTGCTAGCGACGACACTGTGGGCCTACGAGGAACCAGACAAAAACGCGTCTTCGGCCAGCGAATCGACCGCTGGTTATCCGTCGGACGACTAACAGCTCCCGCCGAAACTTTTAGCGAAATCGGTCGAGAAACCGATAGTAGCTTTCTATACGATGATTGACCATGTAGTATCGGGGGAGAACCACAATGCACAGACGGACCTTTCTCAGGGGAACCGGCGGAGCTATCGCTGGCCTGACGCTCGCCGGGAACGCGAGCGCTCAGGACGGCGGCCCGGTCAGAATCGGTTCCGACATTCCGTATCGACCGTTCGAATACCGAACCACGGGTGGGGAACTCGTTGGCTTCGACGTGGACATCGCCGAGGCGATTTTCCAAGGCCAACTGAACAGGGGTTACGAGTTCGTCCAGACGAGTTTCGACACCATCATCCCGAGCCTCAACAACGGGAATTTCCGCGTCATCATGAGCGCGATGACGATCAACGAGGGACGAGAACAGCAGGTCGATTTCTCCGACCCGTACTTTACGGCGTATCAGACGATTCTCGTGTTGCGAGACGGTAACATCAACGAAGTCGCAGACCTGCGGGGCACGACGGTCGCGGTTCAGAAGGGAACGACCGGCGAAGAGGCGGCACAACAGTTGCGACAGGAGTTCAACGGCAACCTCACTATCGACAGTTACGACCAGATTCCCGGCGCGTTTTCGGCCCTCGGGAACAATCAGGCCGCCGCAGTTATCAACGACAATACGGTCAGCGCCGAGTTCGCCGACCAGAACGAGAACGTCGTCTTCCTCGAAGCGGAAGAAGACTCCGCGGCGACGGGCGAAGACGCGCCGCCGTACCACACGCTCACCGTCGAAGAATACGGCATCGCGTTCCGGCAGGACGACGACCAGTTCCGCCAGCAGGTCAACGACGCACTGGCGACGATTCAGGAGAATGGAACCTACGACGAAATCTACTCGGAATACTTCCAGCCAGTAGAGGGAACCGACGGAGGCACGACCAGTGGCTAATCGCCACGGGAGAACGTGATGGCCGAGACGTACACCGAAGACCGGGGAATCGAACGTTCGAGACAGTCCGAGGAGGGGTTGCTGACAGACCGCCGCGTCAGATGGATTGGAATGGCGATTGCTGGCCTCTTTGCGGCCGGTGTCGCCTTCTTCCTGTACCTGATTCTCACCGATTTCGTGGATTACGACCTGCTCATAACGGTTCTGCCGCAGTTCGTCGAGGCGCTGTTTCTCGTCTTACAGATAATCCTGATTGCGGGGGCACTGTCGCTCTTTTTCGGTGTCCTCGTCGGATTGGGTCGCGTCTCCAATACGACGTTTACGCAGTCAATCGCCACGATGTACGTGGAGTTCTTCCGCGGGACGCCGCTGCTGTTCCAGCTGTTCGTCATCTACCTCGGCGTTCCGGCGTTCTGGCCGCCGGGGGAGTTCCCGCTCCAGAACTGGAGTTTCGCCGCGGCGATTATTGGCCTGACGCTGAACCACACGGCATACATCGGCGAGGCGGTGAAAGGCGGCATTAATTCGGTTGCGGAGGGCCAAACCGAGGCGGCGCGGTCGCTCGGCATGTCGTACATCGACTCGATGCGGTTCGTCATCCTGCCGCAAGCGTGGCGGAACGCGCTGGCGGCCATCGGCAACGACCTCGTCATCCTCGTCAAGGACACGTCGCTGTTGACGGTGCTGGCGATTCCCGAACTCATCAGCGTCTTCCGGAACGTAAACAGCACGACGTTCGACGCGTGGACGCCCATCGTGGTCGTTTCGGTCGCCTATCTCGTCATCACGCTCCCGCTCGGGAAACTGGTACGGACGATGGAAACGCGGTCGATGTGGGGGACGGAACGATGAGTTCCGTCCCCGAGGTCGAGTTCGACCACGTTGACAAGTATTTCGGCGAGACGCACGTCCTGAAAGACGTGAGCCTCGCCGTCGATGACGGCGAAGTGGTCGTCGTCGTCGGGCCGAGCGGAAGCGGGAAATCGACGCTCCTTCGGTGCACGAATCGACTCGAAGAGATTCAAAACGGCGAAATTCGAATCGAGGGACAGGCCATCACCGACCCGGACGTGGACGTGAACCAACTCCGTCAACACATCGGAATGGTGTTCCAGAGTTTCAACCTCTTTCCGCACAAGACCGCGATGGAGAACGTCGCGCTCGGCCCGAAAGTCGTCAAGGACTTTTCGGACGACGACGCCGAAAAGTGGGCGAAAGCCATGTTAGACCGCGTCGGACTCTCCGACCAAGCCCACAAATATCCGAATCAGCTTTCGGGCGGCCAACAGCAACGTGTGGCCATCGCCCGCGCGCTGGCGATGGACCCGAGCGTCATGCTGTTCGACGAGGTGACCAGCGCGCTCGACCCGGAACTGGTCGGGGAAGTCCTCGAAGTCATGCGGAATCTGGCTGAAGAGGGCATGACCATGCTCGTCGTCACGCACGAAATGGGTTTTGCCCGCGAAGTCGGCGACCGCGTCGTACTGATGTCGGAGGGGCGTATCGTAGAATCGGGGCCGCCACGGGACTTTTTCGCCAATCCGGAAACCGACCGTGCGAGACAGTTCCTCGCACGAGTCCACTAAGAGATAATTTTTCATTTCGAGGGATTGGTTACCACACGTCGAAACCCATTTATTCGACTGTTCGGGACACATGGTATGGCTCTCGACCAAATCAGTGCGGGTTGGCTGTCCGTCGTCCCGGCCCTCCTTGCGATTAGTCTCGCGTGGTATTCACGTGACGCTATCATCGGCTTGTTCGTCGGCGTCGCCAGCGCCGGGGCGGTGTACGGCGCACTAAAACCCGCGTCTGCGGGCGTCCCACAGGATATGATTGGCGGAGCGTTCGGCCCGACTCTCGGCGCGATATTCGGCCTGAAACACGTCCCGACCATCATCGCAACCTCTCCACTCTTTTCCGACGCGGGGTACGTCGAAAACGTTCTGCTCGCCATCTTCGCCATCGGCGGCATGATCGGCTTGATGATTCGCTCCGGCGCGATTCAGGGCGTCCTCGAAGCGCTGGTGAAACGGGCAGATTCCCCCGAAGACGCCGAGAAAGCGGCGTTTCTGGCGGGTATCGCCATCCACATTGACGACTATTTCAACTGCCTCGTGGTCGGGTCGATGATGCGCCCGCTAACTGACAAATACAACATTTCGCGGGCGAAACTCGCCTACTACGTTGACAGCGCCGGAAGTCCGGCGGCCCGCCTCGCCTTCTACTCGACGTGGGGCGTCGCGCTCATCGGTTTCATCGGGGGCGGCCTCGAACAGGCCGCGGCGCAGAACGCGCTCCCGTCCGACATGAGCGGCTACGTCGTCCAGAACGGCGATTCGGTGCAGGCCGCAACTGACCAAATCTGGCCGCTGTTTTTCAACAGCCTCGCGTTCGGCTTCTATTCGTGGACTGCCCTCATCATCGCCGCACTGGTCGCGTGGCAGGTCGTTCCCAACATCTTCGGCATGCGCGACGAAGAAGAGCGCGCCAGAAACGGCGGCGGCGTCATCGGCGAGGACGCCGACCCCATGATTTCCCGCGAGATGGACGAGTACGAGATGGCCGAGACGGCGACTCCCGATTGGCGGAACTTCGCCATTCCAATCGCCACGATGATTCTCGTCGGCCTCGGTGCGATGTTCTGGCGGCCGAATCCGGTCGTCTCCGCCCCGCAGATGAACACCCTGCTCTCGCTCGGCGGCTACCAACTCATCCTCCCGGCGGGTGGTCAGTGGTCGTTCGACATCGGCGGCGTTCGACTCGGCCTCGCGTCCTTCGCCGCGCTGGTCGTCGCGTTCGTCCTGTACCGCGTGAAAGGCGACATCCCGAGCAACAAGGACGCGACGGAGGCCATGACGCGCGGATTCAAGGGTATTCTGCTCGCGGCGGTCATCCTGATGTTCGCCAGTTCCATTCAGAACGCCGTGACGATTCTGGGTATCTCCGATTTCGTTACGGACTGGTTCTCCGGCGTTCCGGCCTTCCTCGTGCCAGTTGCCCTCTTCGTCGTCACCAGCATGGTGAGCTTCTCGGACGGTAGTTCGTGGGCGACCTACGGAATCATGTTCCCGATTGCGATTCCGGTGGCGTTCTCGACGGGCGCGAACCTGCCACTCGTCATGGGTGCCGTGTTCAGCGGCGGTATCTTCGGCGACCACAGTTCGCCCATCAGCGACACCACGGTTCTCGCCTCCTCGACCAGCGGGAGCGACCACCTCGTCCACGTCAAAACGCAGATTCCCTACGCGATAATTTGCGCCACGATTGCGGGCACGATGTTCCTCCTCCTCGGAATTACGCTTCCGGAGGGCTTCCGCATCTTCCCGTACTGAAATCGGTTTTGGGCGGCTTTTCGATTGTCTGTTTTTCGACCACTGCGAAAACAGCGTTCAGTGGTACGTTTTGATTGTGTGTGATTACGGCCATCAAACACGACAACAAAAGAATCGCAGGGCGGGCAGGCCGCTGGCCTGCCCGTCCAATCCAAAGTGACCTGCCGATTTCGATGCAGAGATTCGTCCTGCCTACACGAAGTCGCCAAAGCTGGCCTGCCCGTCGTCTCCGCCCGCATCTCCCTCGTCCTCGCTTTCGGCTTCTTCAGGCTCGTCGTCGGCCGAATCTTCGCCTTCCGACTCGGCTTCGACTTCCGAATCATCCTCTCCTTCATCGTCCGATTTCGAACCGAATCCACCCTCGAACGCGCCGCCTGAATGCTCGACTGCGGCTTGCTCTTTCAACTCCTCTGCGTCCTCCACGATTTGTTGGACTTTGTTTGTCGTCTTCCCGCTTCCCGTGACGAACGAAACGTGTTTTTCCTCCAAATCGTAACGCGCCGCCATCGCCACGGTCAACTCTCGATTCTTGCAGTGGTGGGTCATCTCCGCGAGGTACGGCATGACCTCGCGTCTGGCCGTACTCATGCTGATGCCACTCTCTTCGGCGATTTGCCGGGCGATGTAGTCGCGGGTGTTGCGCGCGCCTTTCGAACTCCCGAGTTTGCGCCAGTAGCTCGGCGGGCCGTAGCGCGTCCACCCACTTTTCTTTCCACGGCGCGAGGCTGCGACCCCGGCAGTCGCGTTGTCGGTCGCGTAGCGCCAATAGCGGTAGTTCTGCGTGGCCCGAACCCGGCCCAACCAGCGGTCTGCGTTGGCCATGAAGCCGTAAGCGTCCGCGAGTTCCGCCCCTTGGTAATCCTTCGGGACGTTGTCTTCCACCCAGTTGAGCAGGTTGTCGGGCGTTTCGTCCACGTCGTAGGAAGCCTTCAGCGCGCCCTCCGCGTCCTGCTCTTTGATGAGGTCGTCCAGAAAGTCGAAGATGCCGCTCGTCGTATCTCGCTGGCCTGTCACCACGTCGTCGGCGGTGAGTTTTCCGTTCGACGCCGCAACCGCTTGCAGGTCGTTCACGGCGGAGCGCAGGTCGCCGCTGTCATTCTCGGCGATGGCCTCCAGCGCTTCCGGTTCGTACTCGATGTTCTCTTGGCGGCAGATGTCGCGGAGAACCGGCGTGATGCTCCGGGCCGACACGTCGCGGAACTCGATGGTTTCACAGGCGTTTCGCAGGGAGTTCGACATGTCGTAAAACTCGTTTGCGATGAGGATGAGCGGTTGGTTCGCCGATTTTACGACATCCGTAATCGCCCGCGAGCCACCGCGGTCTGCGTTGTGCGTCAGGTTGTCCGCCTCGTCCATGATGACGATGCGCCTCCCCGACGTGCCTCCTGTCAGGGTGCCGCTTTTCGCGGCTTCGCCCGCGACGCGTTTTATCACGTCGCCGGTTCGCTGGTCGCTGGCGTTCAGTTCGATGGTCGGCCATCCCATGTCGTTCGCCAGCGCGTGGGCCGCCGAGGTCTTCCCGACACCGGGGCTTCCGTGGAGGATGACGGCGTCCCCGTGTTCGTCCCACGTCTTTGCCCACTTGTGGAGGTTGTCCCGGGCCTTGTTGTTCCCGCGCACTTCAGAAAGCGTGCTCGGACGATACTTCTCCGTCCAGTCTACCATTACCTCGTTCTATGCAGGTGGTGCGTTTAGTGGTTGCGAAGGCTGAACCGAGCGACGCCAAAACGCTCGACGTCTCACAGCAGATTTCCTTCGGCAACCGGTATCACTTTCCCGCCGACCCGCACCTCGATTCCATTTTCGTCCTCGCCTCCCGACGCCCGAAGGTGGAGCAGCGAGGGCCGTCCCATCTCGTATCCTTGCTCGACTCGCACGTCGATTTCGTCCGAATCGAAGTAGTTGTGCTTAACCAGATATGCGGCCAGACATCCGTTCGAAGACCCGGTTGCCGGGTCTTCGGGGACGCCAGCGCAGTCGGCGAACACTCGCGCGTGCAGGTCGTTTTCGTCTTCGGTTTCCGGCGCGAAGAGCAGCACGTTCAGATTTCCGTGCGGGCCGATGAGTTCCTCGTAGTACGGTTCGTGGTTCGTCTGCGCTCGCTTGACGGCGTCAAGCGAGCGCAGTGTCACGACGAGCGTCGGTAATCCGGTCGAGACGAGTTGAACGGGATACGCTTCGTCGATGTCGTCTTCGTTGAGAGAAAGAACGCGGGCCGCGAGCGAATGGTCGAACGTTTTCTCGAAGGTCGGCGGAATTTGGCGCATCCAGAACAGTTCAGTTCCGTCTTCGTCTCGCTCGACGTGAACCGGAATCTGCCCCACGCCGAGGTTCAGTGTCAGTTCGTCCGGTCTATCGTCGCGGACGAACTCACGAATCACGAACGCGGTGCCGAGGGTCGGATGCCCTGCGAACGGGATTTCCTCGGCCGGGTCGAAGATTCGAACGTCGTAGCCGCCGTTTCCGTCTGCCGACTCGATGAACGTTGCTTCCGAGAAGTTGGTTTCTCGGGTGATTATCTGCATTTCCTCGTCGGACAGGGCCGCGGCGTCGTGGACGACTGCGAGTTGGTTGCCCGCGTATTTCTCCTGTGCGAACACGTCCACGACGTGCAATGGATTGGTGGGCATAGCTGAATCTGCAGTCCGAAACGACAAATATGCATCTCCGATTTCCGCCCCGCACCTTTTTCGCTCGATAGGGCGTACTTTCTGTGCCATGGGGGATACCGAAGCAGTGCAGATGGACGAGGAGGAACTGGAAGCGTTTTTGCAGACTGGAGGAACCGGCGTCGTCTCGTTTGCGGCGGGAACCGACGAACCGCCGCACTCGATTCCGGTTTCGTATGGCTACGACGCAGCGACCGAACACTTCTATTTCCGGTTCGCAGCCGGGCCGGACAGCGAAAAGTCGGAACTCGTCGGGCGACCCATCTCCTTCGTCACCTACGACGACGGTAACGGGGGATGGCGGAGCGTCATCGCCTCCGGGGAACTGGACGACGTGGAAGAGGCGGACATCGACTCGGAAATCGTGCAGGGAATGCGCCGAGTGGATATTCCGCTGGTCGATATTTTCGACCGGCCGTCGCGGGAGGTTTCGTTTCGGTTCTTCCACCTCGTGCCCGACGAACTGACGAGTAGAAAGGAGGTTCAGGCCGAAGACTGAACGTTGGCAGAGGAGAATCGTTAGCGTGCAAGAGAATATCTAACTGTCAGAATATTTTTGTCCTTGTGATTTGTCGTCCATGCTATGTTCCCCGAACGCATCGAGACGGAACGCCTCGTACTGGAAGCGCTGACGCACGAGAACGTCGATGTGTTCAATCTGTACCGGCACATCGCCCACGACGCGCCGAACATCGACGAGATTACGAAACACGTCTCGTGGGAGCCACACGCCACGCCCAAGGAGACGAAGGATTTCATCGACGCGATGGAGAAAAGCCGCGCCGACGGAAACGGTGCGGAGTTCGTGATTCGCTTGCAGCAGGGCGAAGAAGGTGCGTTCGAAAATGAAGACGATGATAGCGAAATCGTCGGCTTGACCGGGATAAACATGGATTGGGAGCGTCGAACCGGCACTCTCGGCTTGTGGATTCGCAAACCGTTCTGGGGTCGCGGCTACTCGGGTGAACGCGCCGCCGCGTTGCTGGAACTCGCGTTCGAGACGCTCGACCTCGAACTCGTTGCCGTCGAATATCTCGACGGCAACGAAAAGTCGGAGCGAGCCATTCGAAAATATATCGACGCACACGGCGGCCAGTACGACGGCATCCTCCGCAACTGGCATCCCGACGGGGACGAGGTTCGTGATTCGCATCGCTACACCGTCACGCGCGAACAGTGGCAGGCGAACCACGGAGGTAATCGACCGTGACCGACCGATTCGACGTTCACGCGATGCGCCACCGCCTGAAACTAAAGCGGGACGCCGGACATACCTCGCTGTTCGAAAACCGCGACTCCGTGGCCTGTCCGGCGTGCGAGGAATCGTTTACCGAGGTACTGCTGACGGAACAGCGAGAACACAGCTTTCAACCGACCGGGTCGATGCCGTTCTGTATCGTTCGAGAAGACAACCGGATTCTCCTGTTCACGCACGAATCGTGAAAATCGTCTTTTTGATTGCTCGCTGGTTACGACTTGTACTTCGCAATCAACGTCCACAGACCAAAGCCCATCCCGGTTCCGGCCGCCGAAGCGGTCAGTCCCATCGAGAGAAACGCCAGCGTTTGCACGAACAACACGGCTACTGATGGAACACTGGTTCGAAGCGGTACCTGTGCCTCTTCGTCCCGAATCGTCGGAACGAGCGAAATCATGATGACGATACTACCCGCTAGGAAGACGTACTCTTGCCACATTCGTTTCTCACCTCCTGCCGCGCCCCGGGGAGAGAGTAACGGGGGGTTGGCAGGCGTTATACAGAGATTAACTCGGAGTCGAATAAATATCTCGGTTTGGGATGAGTTCTTGGATGATTTATAATTCTGGAGGTGTGCTATCGAGTCCCGTGCAACTATCCGTTTCGAGGTTGATTCACTTCCGAAACTTCTCAATTCACAACGTTCGGGCGACCATCTCGCCCCAATGTTCGAAACCGTGGCGGTCGTAAAACGCCTTCGCGCGGTCGTTTTCCCGATCAACGTCGAGAACGAGTCTGTCCAACGGCAGCGGTTGGTCGCGTGCGAGTTCGACTGCGGCATCCATCAGGTCGTCCGCAACGTCGGTTCCGCGGTACTCCGGTCGGACGAAAATCTCGTTGAGGACTGCGGCGTCCCAGATAAACGCGAGTCGAGCGGGCAAAACGAAGACATAGCCCGCGAGTTCGCCATCCGTTATTTCGTTATCTTTCCCATTCGCGTCTGCAACCGTAACACAGCGTTCGTCGTCCGCTCCGCATCGCCCGACCCAGTTCAGATACTCCTCGCGGTAGTCGTCGGTCAGTTTCTCGCTGTAGACCTCGGCTTTGTCGTCCGCGCCGGTTCCCTCCCCGAGTCCGAGTTCGAACCCGCGTTTGAGTTCCCACAACTGTTTTGCGTCGGATTCGGTTCCGTCGTAGGGTCTGATTTCCATACCCTCTGTCGAGAGGGAAGCGGCTTACTTGTTGCGTGACTCCCACATTCGAAAGCCGACGATACCGAAACTCATCGCGCCCAGCAAAAGCTGTCGGCCACTTTTGACGATTGGAAAGACGCGCTCTTCTTTCGCCGGGTCAGGCCCTCTTGCGAGGTCAAAGCCGGTTCCGTAGTGCGTATTTTCCGTTGAACCGCGAGCCTCTGGTTCGATGAACGTCTGGACGACGCCTTCCTGGTTCGAAACCTCTACTTTCCCGGAGACGCTGTAAAACTGGTCGTGAACCGGATAGAACACGTTGACACCGTTGGTGACCAAATCCAATCCGATTCCCGCGACGAGCAGTGCGACGAGACTCACCCACGCGACTCGAACTCCGTAGGCTCCCCAGCGCCGACGAATCCAACTCCCGCCGATTTTGTCCGTGAACAGCAGTAGACCGATTCCCGCCGGGAGGAGAAGCGTGTGAAAGACGGCTCTGTGTCCCCCCGGAATCCACAGTCCGACCAGCGTGTCGAGGTCGGGTATCGCGGCGGCGACCATTACGATCATCGCGGCTCGATTGTCGAAATGGTCGGAAAGCAGTGACGTGGCGAGCAGTCCCGCCACCGCAACGTGTACGACCACTGATGGCATCACACGGTGGATGACAGGGTTACGGATAGTAATTGTCCGACAACGGGTGCGGTAGGTTCGCCGTACTTCACGCTATGGAGTCGGTACGTGTTGGTTACTCTCTTCTGGATTTGGTGTAACAGTGGTTTGGAGGTTTATCGGGTGGTTTTTGAGTCTCGGTTGCCGATTTTCTCCGGAGAGTTTCGTTCAAATCACGACTCTACATAACCGCCCCCGCACCGCAACCGTCCACATACCTACCCAACCGACTCCTTCACTCACTTTGTTCGCTCAGTCGCCCCTCGCGCGGGCGAATCGACGTTCGCCTTCGCACGCCACAGAACTTGATCACTCAGGCGGAAGGATGCGCCAGCGCGTTCGCACGAATGCCGAACGCTAGTGAGGCATGGGTGCAACTTCCGCGCTGGCGGGGAGGAGTGGGGAAACTGCGGTTGCAATTCGGGGGCGGTTATGTAGAATCGTGATTACCGAGCGCGAACTTCTCAAACCAAAGGAAAAAGCACTACTCTCACAAAAACAAAAATAACTCCCAATTGGTCTGTTTGTTCTCAAAATCTGGAGGATGGTTAAAACGAGTCTCATCACTGCAAACAATCAACCCACTCACTCGTCCACGTAGTTTCGACGGGTGTCGAAGGGGGCTTTCGATACGTTTTTCTGTGCCACTGCCACATCCAAATTCATGACAGATGCGCGCCGGACGCTCGCGGAACAAATCGCGGGTGAAATCACCTTGAGCGACGACCCCGGGGCGACCCTGAGAAAGTGGCGCACGGATTTCGACGTGTCTCAGACCGCGCTCGCAGACCACCTCGACGTTTCCTCGTCGGTCATTTCTGACTACGAGAGCGGGCGGCGCGAAAATCCCGGCATCGGCGTCGTTCGCCGAACCGTCACGGCGCTGTTGGACATCGACCAACAGCGCGGTGGCAACCGAATCCGGCAGTACGCCCGCGTCCTCTCCGCGGGGTTCGACAGCACCATCGTCAACGATTTGCGCGAATATCCGACGAGCGTTCCGCTCTCTCGGTTGTACGACGCCATTGATGCCACGGAAATCGCGTCGGGCGCGAAAAACGAAATCACGGGCCACACCGTCATCGACAGCATCGAAGCCATCACCCGACTCTCTAGCGAGGAGTTCTACCGCCTCTACGGCCAGAGCACGAGTCGCGCGCTCGTCTTTACGAACGTCACGCGCGGGGAATCCCCGCTGGTCGCCATGCGCGTCGTCAACCCGACGCCGAACGCGGTCGTCCTCCACGGACTCGACGCTGACGACCTGTGGGAACACGCGTCGAAGATGGCCCAACTCGACGGCTTTTCTTTGGCCGTCACCGACTGCGACAAAGAAATCATGGTCGATGCCATGCGCGACCTCGCCGTGTGAAAAACAGGAAATAACCGACGGGGTATGTAAATGATGGCGTTGTGAAGGCGAGAATTGAACTCAATTAGATGTGTCTGATTGATTTAATGAGTGCAGAGAAATCCCACGAGGGTGTCGCCTCAAACTGTCCGACGTGCCCGTGGTGTGCAGAACGTATCGACCAACAGACTGATGATGTTCGTATCTCTTCTCCCGGTCGCTGTCCGCCGAGCCATACGTGGCACCTCCACGTCGATTGTGCTGGCCAGTGGCGGGATTTCGTTTCGAACCTCCGAACTCTCGCCGGACGCGGCGCGTTTGGAACACTCGTGGAGGGGCCGCTTTCCGGCGACGTGAACGAGATGGTCGAATGGAACGATTCCTAACACGAACTAAAATATATTTTAGCTAACACTTTTCCGAACGTGGAACTTTCGTTTTGTTATGTCCGAATCACTAGCCGATTCGATAACCAAGACCGGGACGACCACGGTTGCTCTGACGACCGAGGACAGCGTTCTACTCGCCGCAGACCGCCGCGCCAGCCTCGGCGGCCGGTTCGTCTCGAACAAGGAAATGGTAAAAGTCGAGCAGATTCATCCGACCGCCGCGATAACGCTCGCCGGTGCAGTCGGCGACTTACAATCGTTTGTCCGCACGCTCCGGGCTGAAACAAGCCTCTACGAAACGCGGCGGGACACGACCATCGACATGTCCGCCCTCGCAACGCTCACTGGGAATCTCCTCCGAAACGGCCCGTTCCGCGGCGCACACCCGACCCTTGGCGGGGTCGATGCGACAGGCCCGCACGTCTACGAGTTGGACGCGGGCGGGAGCGTCATGGAATCCGACTACGTCGCGGGCGGAAGCGGAATGCAACTCGCCTACGGTGTCTTAGAACGCGAGTTCGAACCCGGACTCTCGACTGACGCCGCCCGCAATGTCGCTGTTCGCGCAATCGAATCCGCGGCGGAGCGAGACACCGCGAGTGGCAACGGAGTCACCATCGCCACCATCACGAGTGACGGGGTCGAAATCCGTAGTTACGACGGCTACGACGACCATGAGGACGACGGGGACGACGAGGTCAGTGATGGCCATGACGGCGACGACGATTCCGGTTCCGAGGGGGTGTCGGCATGAACGGCCAGCAACAGCAGGCCTACGATCGCGGGACGAACATCTTCTCGCCCGACGGCAGACTGTATCAGGTGGAATACGCCCGCGAGGCAGTTCGCCGGGGGAGCGTCAGCGTCGGGGTTCGCGGCCACGACGGCGTCGTGCTGGCCGCGAGCAAGCGCGTCCGGTCGCCCCTGCTCGAATCGAAGGGTATCGAAAAGCTCCACAAAATCGACGACCACCTCGGGGTTGCAAGTGCGGGCCACGTCGCGGACGCCCGCCAACTCGTTTATTTCGGCAGACGACGCGCCCAAACCGACCGTCTGCGCTACGACCAACCGATGGCCGTCGAACCGTTCACCAAAGCCGTCACCGACCACGTACAGGAGTACACCCAACAGGGCGGCGCGCGACCGTTCGGTGCGGCCCTGTTAGTCGGCGGAGTGGACACGAATGCCGAGGGTGAGGTACATCCCCGTCTGTTCGAAACCGACCCGTCAGGGACGCCCTCCGAGTGGCAGGCGACTGCAATCGGCGCAAACGACGACGTGGTTCGTGAGTATCTCGAAACGAACTACGATTCCGACCCGTCGGTCGATGCGGGCGTCGAACTCGCGCTCTCCGCGCTCGCGGTGGCGCGGGAGGAACCCCTCTCGCCCGAAGAAGTCGATGTGGTGGTTATCGACCCGACCTACCGCGAACTCGGCGTCGGTGCTCGTCGGGAAACCCTAAAATCGCTTGACCTGCTCGCCGACGGAGCATCGTAAACAGTCGGACTCGATTTTCGTTTTGGCTACGACGCGGCCCCCGAAACCGTCGTCTCCTGCACCGTCACCACGTCCAGATTTTCCGCGACGAACAGCGCGAGAACGTTGCCGTCTAGCTCCGTCGAAACCCGAACACACCACGGCTCTTCGGAGACGACCGCTTCGCGCCACTCCTCGCCGACGTTCCAGACGGGACGCTCCCGGATGTCGATGCCGTGGCGGTGATAGAACGAGATTACCTCGGGATGTTCGAGTACCGTCAAGGTCACCGGCGAGTGAAGGCGACAGCCACAGCGGTCACAGTCGAAGCGAACCTGCGGTCGCCCGCCGTGTGAGCTGTCCGATTGCTCGTCCGCGTCGAAATAGCCTACTTGAGCCTCCGCCGGGGCGCTACATTCCGGACACACCTTATCGGCCATGAGCGATAGGCGATGGCGGTGATGGCGGTCGAACGCCGTCAGCAGGCCATCGCGGTCGTGCGCGCGGTGGCCGCCGGGCGGAAACGGAAGCGTGAGCGTCGGCCTGTCGCAGGCCGAACATTCGATGGCGACGTAGTTGTCCTCGCCATGGGCAGTCAGTGATTCTTCCCGGCAGAAGGGGCATGGGTCTGGGATTTCTATCGGGTCGAAATCCACGCTGTCCGTGTAGGTTCCCGCCCGAATCGCGCGGGCGATTTCGCGCCCGGCGTAGGTCAGGGTGTAGCCCCCCTCGGTTTTCCGGATGAAATGGTCGGTCAACTGCCGGAGGTGGTAGGAAAAGCCCGCCGTGTTGTCGGCGCTGGTCGCCTCGAACAGTTCTGAGAACGCGAGGGTGTCTTTGCCGCCTGTTTCGGCGTCCACGAGCGCGCGAAGGACGGTCATTCGAACTTCGTTGCCGAGAACCGAGAAGGCGTCCGTCGGGTCTACCTGCTCGTCGTTCTCGGGAAATGTGATATCGGGGAGATTCTTTGCCGACTGTGTTTCTGATTCGGCTTCTGTCATTTTGGTAGTGCGGATTTTCGATTGGCGCGCGGTTCCGGGTGTGTTCCTTGGTTGCACAGTGGGTGCCGACTCGGATAAATCGTTTGTCCACGGAAACGTTCGAGAAAATGGTGAGGGAGAGCAGTTCTGTCCTATGGTCTGTCAGGTGAGCTTACTACGAGACTGGCTTCTGGTTACGTTTTGACTCCTGATGCCGACTCCAAGTCACGCCCCCGCTCTTGCAGTCACTCGTTCCTTCGGGCGAAGCGAGGACTGAGCGCTGCAAGGAGCGAATGACGAGCGAGGGCCGGGGAAAATCAAAGATTTTCTGGGCCGCGAAAGACGGAGTCTTTCGCAGGCGTGACCTATTGCCTGCATCTGCAGTCAGCACACCAGAACCAACCGTCTGGGTAGCTCAACTACGCGAAAAACCAAAATCACAACTCGAAAAACTGGAACGACACTTCACCGTCTTCGTCGCCTTATTCGACGTACTGGTAGGTTCGTTCGTCCATCTCGCCGCGACCCGTGAAGACGAACTCGTCTTCCGGTTCCGTGAAGTCGTCCAGCTCGACGCGCTTGTCGTGGTTGTGGCGGTCGTGAACCTGCTCGTACTCCGCAAAGGAGAGGTCGTAGCGGTCACGAATCTGTTCGTCGATGGTGGAGTCGTTGATTTCTTCCTCCCAACTGTCCTGTATGGTTTCAGCGTGAATTTCGGCTTGCGCGCCACTGCCGTAGGAGCCGACGAGGAGTTGCTTGCCGGTGACGTCGATGTCGTTCTCGCTGGCGTACTGGAGCGCCGAGGCGCGGGCGATGTGAACCGAACCGGTGTACCAGTTGCCGACCTCGCGGGAGATGCTGAGCGTCGGGTCGATGGTTTCGCCGTACCAACTTTGGTACTGGTCGGTGGATTTCAGTTCGTCCATGTACCCGAGGATGGCCTCTTCGTAGGCCTCGCGGTCGTCGTACTCCTCCTCGCGGGGTTGGCGTCCGATTTCCTCCGCCAACTCGTCTTCGACGTTCGTGCCCCGAATCATGTGTCGGTAGCCGAGCAGACCCGCTTTTCGAACCATACCGGGGAACGGTGTGTGGAACGGGATGTACTCGAAGTCGTCGGGGTGCGTGTCGCCGGAAACGCTCTCGAAGTCTTCGAGGGCTTCGCGCATCCGCGCGAGGTACACCTGCATGGAGCGTTTGCCGTCTACGCTCGGGAACTGCTGGTTCGGCTTCAGGAAGTCGGTTTCGTCGGCGCTGCCGTAGCCCTGTTCCGTAGAGAGTTCCACGAGACTCGGGTCTTCGCTGATGAGCATGGCGACTGCGCCTGCTCCCTGCGTTGCCTCTCCGGGGTCGCCACGCGCGTAGAGTGCCGTGTCGGTGGCGATGACGAGCGCGGAGCGCCCGCGGTTCCGGCCCGCTTTAATCCAGTTGTAAGCGTCGTCCAAACTCTGCGTTCCGGCGATGCAGGCGAACTTTCGTTCCCCTTTGTTCGCGTGGTGGAAGTCGCCGTCGTACACCTGTTCGAGACAGCCCGCGATGTACGTCGAAACGGGCTTGGAGTTGTCGAACGCGCTTTCCGTTGCCACGTCGATGCGACCGATGTCCTCCGGCGTCAGGCCTTTTCTGTCCATCAGACGATAGGCCGCGTTCGCGCCCATCGTCACGATATCCTCGTGCGCGTCGGGGAACGAACTAGCGTACAGTCCCAGTCCTTTCGTGTACTTTTCCGGGTCTTCGTCCTTCACGGGAGCGAAGGTTTCCGGCAGGTCGAGTTTCAGCTTCCCAGTCCAGATTTCGATGGCGTCGATACCGACGGCTGTCATTCTTGCCATCACGTTGTCTGACTTGGTATAAGTGTTTGTCGATGGAAGTATCGACAGTCGTCGAAATCATTCGGAGTCGGTCGGAGTCATTCGAAACCGACCGGAATCGCTCGCAACCGCTACGGGTCGGTATCGTCCGCGGTGTCCGTGATGGTTTGCGTGTCCACGACGATACCGTCCCCGTCGAGTACCCGAACGATGATTTCGTAGTCGTCTCGCGCGGTTCCGCCTCGTCGATACCAGATATTTCCGTTTCGTTGACCCGCTGTTTCGGTTTCCGTCGCCCACTCGTTGTCGAGATTTCGG
The DNA here is from genome assembly GCF_000710615.1 of Haladaptatus cibarius D43. Lineage (NCBI taxonomy): Archaea > Methanobacteriati > Methanobacteriota > Halobacteria > Halobacteriales > Haladaptataceae > Haladaptatus > Haladaptatus cibarius. The sequence goes on from NZ_JDTH01000001.1 coordinate 927,110, forward strand.
AACTCCACTTCGACGGCGTCGAAGGTGCCGCTGTTGGACACATCGTAGAACACCTGATACCTGCCTTCGTCCTGTCGAACGTTCGTTCTGTCCCTGATATCGACGTTCTGAACTTGTGGACTCGATGGCGTGGACAAGTCGTCTCCGGGCGGACTCTGGCCGTCCACGGTGTCCGTCACGCGCTCTTCGCCGAGGACGTTCCCGCTGGCGTCGTAGGCCGTCAGCACGATTTCGTAGTCGTCGCCCATCGTTCCGCCCGCGGTGAACACGTTGGTTTTCCCGCGCGAATCGGTGGTTTCGTAGCGGCCACTCGCCGCGTCGTAGTTCTCGTCCAGATTGTTGTACCTGACTTCCAACCGGTCGAAATCGTTCGTTTCCGTCACGTCGTAGGACAACTGGTATCGTGCGTTATTGTTCCTGCTCGTGTCCGAAATGACGTATTCGATGTTCGCGCTCGGTTGATTTCCATCGCCACCGTCGCCATCCTGTTCGTTCACAGTGAACTCGACCGGGTCGTGGTCTTCGAAGTACAGCGTGATGTCCACCGCCTCGTTCGTCATACCGACCGGATTCTCGTTTCGCTCGAACTGATAGAGATAGAACGTCGCGGTTCCACCGTCGCCGCCGATTCTCGGTTCCTGTCGGAGCGGCGCTTCGTAGGAGAACTGTTGGCCATCCCTGTCGATGTCGATGGTCGCCGGAAGCGAGACGCCGTTGCCGACGTCGCTCGTTCCGTCGCTCTCGGCTTCGACGTGGAGTTCGCTTTCGTACCGACCCTCTCCGGTTGACGGGTCGCTCAGGACATCGATGGACGTATCTTGCGGGTCGATTCGAACGTCCGTGAGGGTCACGTCCTCCGGTAGTTGGTTCGTGACGCTGAACTCGAATCCGGACTGCGGGCCACCGCCGCGATTTCCGCGGGTCGGCGTCGCGTCCTCGTTATAGACGATTCCCGGCAGTTCGCCCGACTGGGTGACGCGTATTACCACCGGGTCTGCATCGCCGCCGCTCGCGGCGAACAGCCGCACGGTTCCCGTCTCGCTTGCACGAATCTCCGTTTCGACGCGGCCGTTCGAATCGGTCGTCTCCGCGTTTGGCGTGGTCGTGATGATACCCGTCTGGTTCAGACCGAAATCGACGGCGGTGTCGGTCACCGGTTCCCCGCCGTAGGTGACGTCGGCAGTCAGCGTCGCACCGCGACGCTGACTGCGATTCAGGACACAGACGGTGAACTCGTCGTCGCAGTCCAGTCCGGTTTCTGCAATCCACTCCACGTCGTAGGTTCCGCCAGCGCCGCCACCAGCAGTCGCCTCGATTTCGAAGTTCACACGCTCGCGTTCCTCGCTCCCGTCGTCGATGGCGAGCATCACCGTCTCCGTTCCCGGGGTGTCCGCGGTGTACGAGAACCGAACCCGGCCCTGTTCGTCGGTCCGCGCGCTCGTCGGCGTCACGCCACCGCTCGCGTTCACCCGCACTCCGCTCACCGGATTGTTGTACCGGTCGCGGACTTCCGCCACGAGCGTGGTCGGTTCCCCGACGGAAGCGCCACCGCCGCCGCTGACGTTCGTGATGTACGTCGCGTTCGTTTCGCTCGTCTCCGACCCGACGCCGACCTTCGCCATGCGAAGGTCGTAGGTGACGGATTCCCCATTCGAATCGGTTCCAAGGAGCGTTAGCCGAAGGATGCCGTTTTCGACGCTCACGTCGGCCACGTACCCGCCCGGCTTTGAAACTATCTGGTCGGCGAGCAGGTCGTTCCATTTTTCCTCGCCGAGGCCGGTCGAAATCCGAACGGTCACGTTTCCGTTCCCGGTCGATTCCACCGGAATCGACCGGGTTTCCGTAGTCGATGGGCTAAGCGCCCGCGGGTCGATACTTGCCGTGGTTGACTGGGATTTCGACAGCGACCCGTCGAGCGTGACGAGTGAAATGCTTCGCCCCTGCACGAGTTGCTGGCCGGTCAAGGTCGCGTTCCCCTCGCCAGCACGGTTGTAGATGACCGTATTTTCGAGGACGGTGTCGGGCGCGTTTCCGTACTGATTGTAGTTCGGCGCGTACACCAGCGCGCGCGTAGAAAACGAGAGGTTTGTTTGACTGCTGTCCAGATAGTCCGCCGTCTCGGGCGCGCGTGCAGTGACGTTTTCGATGCCGACCGCGCCCAAATCCGTCGTTCGCAGCGTTCCCGAGGACGGTGGCGGATTGATGAAAAACATCCGACTCGGATACTGCGTCCCGAGGGTTATCGAGGTCGGTTGGCTGGTTCCGGTCGTGCTCGTCCGAATCACGGCGTTTCGCACGTCCTGCATCTGGCCCTGTAACTCCTCGTTGTGTCGAAATTCGATTTCCGCGTTCTGGCTCGGAATCGCCGTCGCTTGATACACCGACATGGCGACGATGAGCGTGGCGAACAGCAAAATCGTCCCTACCTGCACGGTCACCCCCCGCTCGTCCGCCCAAAACGTCATGGATGGGACAGATACAGGAAAAGGATAAAAAACCTGTTACTCGATTACTCGTCGTCTTCCTCGACCACTTCGGGGTCGCTCATCGCGCTAAGGAGGCTGTCGAGGCCGTTTACCCACTCCGTCACCAGTCCGTAGTCCATATCCTCGGTGACGGACATGTCGAGTTCGTCACCATCAATGATTCGCGTTCCACCGGCGGAGACGAGTCCGAGCGCGGAGTCCAAATCCTCCGCGGCTTCGGCCTTCTGGGCTTCGAGGATGTACTCCTCGACTTCCGCGTCCTCTGCTGGCCCGTGTGCCACGTACTCCTCCGAGGCGTAGAATACACAGAGCAGGCTCGTCTGGACGCCGTCGATGAGCATCGCTTTTTCTTCGTCCTCGAACTCGACTTCCGCGAGAACGGTTTCGCGGATGTCCGTGAGTTCGTCGAGGGCCGTTTCCTCGTCGATGTTGTCATCGTCGTAGGCGGTGACGATTTTGGCGACGGCAATCGCTACGTCGTCTTGCAGGTTGAGGAGCAAGCGTGCGGAATCTTCGTTCTCCGGGTCGATGTCCTCGTCCTTGATTCTGTCCAGCCAGTTCTGCCAGCGTTCTTCGGAGTAGAACTCCTCTGGAGGAGCGCTCATACCTTTCCCCTGCGTAGCACGATAAATAGGCCTTTCCTTCGGTCGGCGTCTATCGGGAGAGCGTTTCGAGCGTGTCTACCCCGTACACTCGCTCTGGCGTGGACACGTGGGCCGTTCGAATGCCGTCGTCGTACCCCTGCTCTTGCATCCATCTGACGCGGCGCGGAACCGTTTTCGGTCCCATCACTGCACCCGGTCTATCGGGGTCATCGACGAAATCCGTCTCCATCAGGAACGGTTCGCCACGCTCCACGGCAACGGTTAGCCGCTCTTTCTCGCTCATCACGCTCGGCGTCACGCCCGCCAACTTCCCACCTGCGTAATGTTTCACGACTCGCTCGGGCGCGAGCCCAGCATCTTCTGCCCACCCAGCAACGTCGGTGAGGTCGTCGGTTCCCTCCGTGTGCAATTGAACTGCACAGCCAGTTTCCGCTCCCAACTCCAGTGCGCGCCGAAGCACCGCGTTCGAAGCATCCCACACCTCGTCCCTCACGTCGTAGTGTGGCCGTCCGGATTTGAGTGCGATAGCCGAACCGTCCGCGACGTACTCGCTTGCGACTTCGAGTCCGGCCTGCATCAGGTCGCGCGCGTCCGCAGGCGCGTATTCGCGGTCGTCTACCGCCTTCGAAATCAGACCGGGATGGACGCCGAGGACGGGCCACGCTTTTCCGGGCAAAATTTCGTTCGCGCGCGTGACGACATCGACGGTGGTGTCGAACACTTCCCTGAAATCATCGCCGCGCTCGGCCTCGACGCCGAGCAACCACGAGGGCTTGTTGACGACGAAGAGATGTGTCCCGCCGCTTCGTGCGAAATCCTTGACCGCTTCGATGCCCCGTCCGTGTTCCGGGTCTAAATGCAGATGATTGTCGAGTACCGGTGTGCCGAGGTCGTTCATACCTAGCCGTCTCGCTCCGGGGAAAAAACGCCTACTCTTCTTCGATAACGAACGCGTCGTGTGCCGCGTTTTGGAGCGCATCCGAGCGTCCGTACTCGCCGGGTGCGATGGCAACAGTTCGGATACCGTTTCGCGCCGCTTTCTCTAACACCGGTTTGAAATCCGTATCTCTCGATGCGATGGCGAGCGCGTCAACGCGCTCGTCCAGCGCGAGTTCGGTCGCGTCGATGGCGAGTTTCACGTCCACGTCGCCGCTCGTGATTACGACTTCGAACCCTCGCGCTTCCGCCGCCTGAATCAGGCCGGGTGTCGCGTGCTCGTCGAGATACAATCGAGCGACGACGAGTTGCCCGAGCTTCCGTCCTGCCGCTCGAACGTCGTCCAAATCCACGTCGAACTCGTCGCGGAGCACGTTCGGGCCATCGACGAACAGCGCGACGGTCGTGTCATCGTCGTCACTCGTTCCGCCGAGTACCGACCGCAAGCCGCCAGTCATGCGTCGAACTAACGGATACCCGGACATAGCCGTGGCGATTCTCCCTGCTGTCGGAGTCGTTTAGAACGCATCCGATTGTGGTGTCTCTCTACATTTAAAATTGTTAATTAACCTCTCTATCAATTACTACCAGACAGGTTCACTTTTATTTATTAGTATAGTTTTACAGATTTTCAAACTAAATAGATAAAATTTAAATATAAGAGGGCGGTTTGTTAGCGTGCTGTATGGCAGACGACAACACATCTCGATTTGACAGGCGGACGTTCCTGAAAACGACCGGCGCAGTCGGTGCTGCTGCAGCCCTTGGTGGGGTTACTGCGGCGACTCCGGGCCGTGAACCAGGACCCAAAAAGGACGAAGTGCTGGTCGGTATCTCTGCGGGTGAAGGGGACATCGAACAGAAGGTTGCCCAATATACGATGGGCAATGCGGAAATAGTTCACAAAAACGACAACCTTCGATACGTCGCGGTGAAAGTTCCCGGCAACGAGACGGCTCGTGAGAACTTCATCAACGCTATCGAGAACCGTCCCGGCATCAAGTACGCTGAGAAAAACGAGACGCTGGAAACGCAACTGACGCCGAACGACCCGCAGTTCGGCGACCAGTACGCGCCACAGCAGGTCGGTTCCGACCAAGCGTGGGACACGACGCTCGGCTCATCCAACGTGACTATCGCTGTCGTGGACACGGGTGCACAGTACGACCACCCAGACCTCGCGGACAACTACAAAGCCAACCCCGGCTACGACTTTGCTGACGGCGACTCCGACCCGTACCCGGACGACGCAGCAAACGAACAGCACGGTACGCACGTTTCCGGCTGTGCATCTGCCGTCATCGACAACGGCACCGGCGTCGCCGGACAGAGCAACTCCTCGCTCATCAACGGCCGCGCACTCGACGAGAGCGGAAGCGGTTCCACGTCCGACATCGCGGACGCCGTCGAATGGGCTGCAGACCAAGGCGCGGACATCATCAACATGTCGCTCGGTGGTGGCGGCTACAACAGCACGATGAAGAACGCGGTGTCGTACGCGAACAACCAAGGTTCGCTCATCATCTGTGCCGCAGGTAACAACGGCTCCAGCAGTGTCTCCTACCCGGCGGCGTACAGCGAATGTATGGCCATCTCGGCAGTGGACAGCAACGAGAACCTCGCTTCGTTCTCCCAGTACGGCGACGTTGACCTCGCCGCACCCGGTGTGGACGTTCTCTCCACGATTCCGACCGACAGCTACGCACGGTTCAGCGGTACCTCGATGGCAACGCCAGTCACGTCCGGTGTCGCCGGTCTGACGCTCGCCAAATGGTCGAGCCTCTCGAACAACGAACTCCGTAGCCACCTGAAGGCCACGGCGAAGGACATCGGTCTCTCGTCGGACAAACAAGGCGCAGGACAGGTCAACGCCAACAACGCGGTCTCCACCCAACCCGGTAGCGGTGGCGGCGACAACCCAGGCGGAGACACCTCCTCTGAGACGGTCAGTGGCTCGCTGTCGAGCTACGCCGACTACGACGACTACTCGTGGAACTGGGACTTCAGCAGTCCAAGCCAGATCAAGATCGAACTGTCCGGCCCATCGAGTGCTGACTTCGACCTTTTCGTCAACGAAGGCACGACGACGGCCGCCAGTCCGAGTAACTACGACTACTCGTCGACGAGCACTAACAGTCAGGAAACCATCACCATCGACAACCCTGACACCTCGACGGCGCTCCAGATCGACGTGGATTCCTACAGTGGTTCGGGTAGCTACGACCTGACCATTACGGAATACCAGTAAACACCGCAGTCCGATTGGTCCCTTCTCTCCCGTTTCGATAGCCGACGAGTAACGGCGATTTTTTGTCGATATGATGTTGTCTTCGACAGTATTTTTCCGATAGGACGGCCCCAATCTCGTTGATTCGGCTTTAATACTTACCTACACCCCACGCAAACCACCAACCATGGTTGCTTCATCGGGAATCGAGGCCGGTCTCATCGACCTGCTCGCAGTGTTCATCATCGCGGGCGGTGTCGGCGTCTTCGTCGCCAAAGTCGGGCGGTTTCCGTACACGATTGCCCTGCTTCTCGCCGGACTCGGCGTCTCGATTCTCGGCATCAACATCGATATCGTTCTCTCACACGACCTCATTCTACTCGTTCTCCTCCCGCCCCTTCTGTTCGAAGGGGCGGCCACAACGGACTTGGGTAGTTTTCGAGAGAACATCGTCCCGGTCTTGGCCCTCGCGGTTCCGGGCCTGATTTTCTCCGTTATCATTTTGGGGTGGATAGGAACCTACGCCTTCGGCTATCCGCTTTTGCTCGCCCTGTTGTTCGCCGCGATGGTGCTCCCGACCGACCCGGTTTCGGTTCTCGCCCTGTTCGAAGAACTCGGCGCGCCGGAACGACTGTCCGTGTTGGTCGAAGGTGAAAGCCTGCTCAACGACGGGGTCGGTGTCGTCATTTTCTCGACCCTATTCGTGCTGGTGAACCAGTCGAAGAGCATTTCACCGACGGTCGTCGCGGACGCGGGTGTCGAAATCGTCGTCGCCAGTCTCGGCGGCTTACTCGTCGGTCTCGCAGCGGGATACCTCATCTACCGCATCATGGTCAATCTGGACGAGCATATGACCGAAATCGTTCTCACGCTCATCCTCGCCTACGGCAGTTTCCTGCTGGCCGAACACTACCTGCACGTTAGTGGCGTCATCGCGACCGTCGCCGCGGGACTGTTTATCGGCAACCGTGGCGCGGAGTACGCGATGACCCCGCAGACGAAAATTTCCATCTTCAACACGTGGGAGACGGCGACCTTCCTCGTCAACACGCTCATCTTCGTCCTCATCGGCGCGAAAACACCCATCGCACAGATGCTCGACAACTGGCAGATAATCGCCATCGCCATCGTACTGACGCTGGCGGTTCGCGCACTCATCGTCTATCCGATTACCGGTCTCGTCAACCGATTTAGCAACCGGACGGTGCCGTTCTCGTATCAGCACGTGATGGTGTGGGGCGGGCTTCACGCCTCGATTCCAATCGCGCTGGTGCTCGGTCTTCCACCGGATTTCCCCCGCGTTACGCAACTGCGCGCGATGGTGTTCGGCGTCGCGGCGTTCAGCCTCGTCGTGCAGGGGTTGACTATGGGACGATTGCTCGACCGACTCGACGTCGTCACCCGAAGCGAAACCAAGGAACTGTACGAACTCCTCCTCGGGCGTGCGCGCGCTGTGGATTCCGCGCTCAATGCCGCGAAGCGATTGCACCGGAAGGGCGAACTCCCCGGCGACGTGTACGAGGATTTCCGCGGGGAATACGAACAGGAGAAAGACAATTTGAACGACGCAATTTCTCAACTGCTCATGGACAATCCGGACTTGCGGCAAGAAGAACTCCTCGTCGGGGAACGTCGCGTGCTCAAAGAAGAAAAAAGTGCAATCATGGACGCGATGCGTTCTGGCGTCGTCAGCGACGACGTAGGTGAACGATTGTTGGAGGAAGTTGACCTCAAACTCAACCGCGTGGAGGACGGCGAAAGCACGGTTCGAGAAGACCCCGAAAAGGAAGCCTACACGGAGTTTTGGCGAACTCGCGCGGACGAGTACGGACTCTCTCCCGGCAACGACTGAACCGAACGTTCAAATACCGAAACGGAACCAGTTCGGAGCGGCCGACAACGTGAATACACCAGTCGGTCTGACTACCAATGACTTGCAGAAACTGTGGACATTCCGATTCGTTCGTCTTGCATCTCGACATCGCCGCTCACGTCGCGGGCGACATCAAGCCGCTCGACTGGTCGCTCGTCGTGCAGTGCCCGTCGTGTGAGAGTACGGATATTGCGGTCGAACCGACTTCCCTACTTGCACGCGCTCACGGTTCGACGACGGAGTCGTAAAGCCCGTCGTTCGCGGGTGTCGAGGATTCTGTCCACGTTACGAACGTCGCGCCGATAGTGGTTGCAGTTCGCGCTAACCGACTTTCCAGCATTCCGACTGCGAGCGGCGTGAGCGCGGAGACGAGTTGTGCGTGTCTTCGAAGCCACACGTTGTTGGGCGTGTATTCCGTGAGCAACTGGTCTATCCCATCGATAGCGTCTGCAAAGGGATTTGTACTGAACTGCCGCTTTTTCCTCCCATTCACCGTTGGCACTGTGACGTGCAGTGGGAGGCAAAGATGGTCGCCGTATAGCGTGGCGACAGCACCCGGGTCGAGCGTCGCGGTGTCCTCTACAGTTCCGGTCGGCGCGCACCGACCGCGAACGAGGACTGAATCTGCACCGCGTTCGTGCAGTCGGCGAACGAAATCCGGCGTTGAAATAGTCATTATCAACTATTTAGTCTGAATAGCTACAAATCCATAACAGTACCGATTGCGTTGGAATCGGTGATGTCTTCCGAGCAAATCCTTGGCACGACGACCGTCACCCAACGCTGGCGAATCAGCCTCATCAAAGCCGTTCGAGAAGAGTTCGCGGACGAAGGAATCGAAGTCGAGGAGGGTGACCGACTCGTCTTCAAGAAGCGCGACGGACAAATTGTCGTCGAACCGGCATAATTCGAGCGGCTCTCGGACGAACGAAAGAACCGGCATCCCGCGACAGAGAAAACAAAACATTACTTACCTCGCTCCGACAGTTCAGGTATGCCCCTTCGGAAACCGCCGTTGCGCAACCATCACGATGAGCGGGGCGCGACGTTTACCGAGTTTGGCGGGTGGGACATGCCTGTCGAGTTCGATTCGATAAAAGAAGAACACCTGAGCGTTCGAGACTCCGTCGGCATCTTCGACGTCTCCCACATGGGAGAAATCGAAGTCAGCGGGCCGGATGCCGAACAGCTCATGCAGCGATTGACGACGAACGACGTGACGCAGTTGTCGGCTGGCGACTCCCAGTATTCGATGATTACCGACGAGGACGGGAACATCATCGACGACACCGTCGTCTACCGACTCCCCGACGACGACGAGGCGGATTATCTGTTCATCCCGAACGCGGGACACGGCGAGCAGATGCACGACCGGTGGAAACAGTTCCGAAACGAGTGGGAACTCGACGCGGAAATCCGCAACGCCACCGACGATTACGCCATGTACGCGGTACAAGGCCCGGATGCGGCCGACGCCGTGGGCGAGGCGACGGAGGAGTCTGTCACCGACCTCTCGAAGTTCGAGGCGATGTACGCGACCGTCGCAGGAGTGCGATGTTGGATTGCACGCACCGGCTACACGGGAGAAGACGGATTCGAACTCATCTGCCCGTGGGACGACGCCGAAACCGTCTGGGACGCCTTCGACTGTCAGCCATGTGGACTCGGGTCGCGCGACACGCTTCGCACCGAGATGGGATTCCTGTTGTCGGGACAGGATTTCAATCACGAGAACGACCCGCGCAACCCCTACGAGGCCAAAGTAAGTTTCACGGTGAAACTCGATACGGAGTTCGTGGGACGCGACGCACTCGAACGAGCGAAAGAGGAAGGCGTCGAGGAGACGTTCGTCGGCTTCCAACTCATCGACCGAGGCGTTCCGCGCCACGGCTACGACATCACCAACACGGACGACACCATCATCGGGACGGTTACGAGCGGGACGATGAGTCCCACGCTTTCCGAACCAATCGGCTTGGGCTACGTCCCGACCGATTACGCAGACCCCGGAACCGTCATCCGCGTGATGGTGCGCGGGCGGTCGAAGAAAGCAAAGATTGAGAGCACACCCTTCCTGAATGACAAATAATGAGCTTCGAAGTACCTGAAAACTGTAACTATCTCGAATCGCACGAGTGGGTCAGCGTGACCGACGGAACCGCAACAATCGGCATCTCGGACTTCGCGCAGGACGAACTGGGCGACGTCGTGTTCGTCGAACTCCCGAGCGAGGGCGACGAACTCGCACAGGGCGACGAGTTCGGTGTAGTGGAAAGCATCAAGGCGGTGTCCGACCTCTACTCGCCGGTGTCCGGCACCGTCACGGACATCAACGACGAGTTAGAAAGCACGCCCGAACTGGTCAACGAAGACCCGTTCGGCGACGGGTGGATGCTCGAAGTCGAAGTAGACGACGAGAGCGAACTCGACGACCTGCTGTCTGCGGACGAGTACCGCGACCAAATCGAGTAACGGCCTGCCCACTTTTCCCTTTCGTTCCGGTCTTCGACTTGTAGCGACTGCGACCACCAACTGTGAGAGGTTTCCACACGGGATACGAGTACAATCTGCTCTGTCGTGCATATTTTCACGCTTTTTGCCCCATCAGCCACACAGAGCTATCCACTCCTATGCAACATGGGCATCCGCTTTCCTCCCATATTAAAAGGGTGCGCTCCCTAGCCGAAGGCAATGACCGGAGGCAATGCGAGTGCGGGGAGTCCGTACGCACCACACACGGCGGAGGAGACGACGGCGATGCTCGACGCGGTGGGCGTCAAGAGCGTCGAAGCCCTCTTCGACATTCCCGAATCGGTTCGGTTCGACGGGGAGTTTGGCATCGAACAACGGTCGGAACAGGCAACTCGACGCGATTTACAGAAAACTCTCGGCAAAAATCGGAACCTGACGGAGTTCCTCGGACGGGGACAGTACAGCCACTACGTTCCGTCGCTGGTTGATCACATCGCCGACCGCTCCGAGTTTCTGACCTCGTACACGCAGTACCAACCCGAAGTCACGCAGGGGTTCCTGCAAGCGCTGTTCGAATACCAGTCCATGCTGGTCGAACTGACGGGATTGGAAATCGCCAACGCCTCGATGTACGACCACGCGACGGCGCTGGCCGAATCGGCACTGTTGGCCTCGCGGGTTCGACAGACCAGCGGAAACAAAGTGCTCGTTCCGGAGTACCTCCTTTCCGGGCGAAAGAGCGTTCTCGAAAACTACACCGAGGGGCCGGGACTCGTGGTAGAAGAGTTCGCCACCGACGACGGAAACGTCGATGTGGACGCCCTCGCCGAGTCGATAGACGAGGACGTGGTGATGGTGTACGCGGAGAATCCGACGACGCGAGGAACCATCGAAGAAAATCTCACCGGAATCGGCGACCTCGCACACGAACACGACGCGCTGTTCTGTCTCGGTTCCGACCCAGTCGCGCTTTCCCTCCTACAGAAACCCGCCGATGTCGGTGCCGACGTGGTCGTCGGCGATGCCGGAACCCTCGGCCTGCCCGCGAGTTACGGAATGGGACTGGGCCTGTTCGCAACGCGTGAAGAGTTCGTCCGGCAGGTTCCGGGCCGACTCGTGGGTGTGAGCGAGGATGAAGACGAAAATCGCGTGTTCACACTCACGCTCCAGACCCGCGAACAGCACATCCGCAGGGAGCGTGCGACCTCCAACATCTGTACGAATCAGGCGTGGGTCGCGCTCCGAACCGCGATTCACATCGCATACCTCGGATCGTCCGGATTGGTCGAACTGGCCGAAAACTGCGTCACGCTGGCCGACGACCTCGCCGAAAAACTGGACGACATCAGCGGCGTGCAGGCCCCGGTTCACGACAAACACCACTTCCGCGAGTTCGTCGCGCACACCGACCAACCCGCGCCGCCAATCGTGGCCGACTTGGAAGAGCGCGGCTTCGCGGTTCACGAAGTCGGCGAACACGAGGTACAGGTCTGCGTAACCGACGTGAACGAACACGCCGTCGGCGAGTTCGTCACGCTGTTTCGGGAGGTGGCAAAATAATGGAATACACACAAGCGAAATGGGAACGCGATGAGGACGACCTGTACGAACCGCTTCTTTCGGAAAAAGATGGTAACGCGGTCGAAATAGACTCGTCCCTACCGGACGAGTTGACCCGAGACAGCCTCGAACTGCCAGACCTCTCGGAACCGGAACTGGCGCGCCACTACACCCGACTCAGCCAGATGAACTACGGCATCGACAGCGGCCCGTACCCGCTCGGTTCCTGTACGATGAAGTACAATCCGAAGTTCACCGAGGACGTGGCCGCGCTCCCCGGCGCGAGCATCCACCCTGACCGCTCCGAGGGGAGCGTGCAGGGAACCCTCGAACTCATGCACGGCTTGCAGGACTACCTCGCCAGAATCGGCGGGATGGACGCCGTCAGCCTTCAGCCTCCGGCGGGTGCGGCGGGTGAATTCACCGGCATTCTCGTCGCCAAAGCCTTCCACGAGGCGAACGGCGAGGGCGACCAGCGAACCGAAATCATCGTCCCTGACAGCGCCCACGGAACCAACCCCGCCAGCGCCGCACTCGGCGGGTACGACGTGGTCGAACTGCCGAGCGCGGAGGACGGGCGCGTCGATTTGGACGCCCTTTCCGCCGCCGTCGGCGACAGCACCGCGCTGTTCATGCTCACTAATCCGAACACGCTCGGCCTGTTTGAGCGCGACATCGAGGAAATCGCGGAAACCGTCCACGAAGCAGGTGGCCTGCTCTACTACGACGGCGCGAACCTGAACGCCCTGCTCGGGCGTGCCCGTCCCGGCGACATGGGCTTCGACATCATGCACTACAACGTCCACAAGACGTTCGCCACGCCGCACGGCGGCGGCGGCCCCGGTGCTGGCCCAATCGGTGTCGGTGAAAAGTTGGCCGAGTTCCTGCCCGCGCCGCGAGTGAAACAGGTCGAAAATCGGTACGAGCGATTCGACCCCGAACGAACCATCGGGAAAGTTCACGGCTTCACTGGCAACTGGCTCGTGCTGGTCAAAACCTACGCCTACATCGCCCGACTCGGCGACGAAGGATTGAACGACGCCAGCGCGAAAGCCGTCCTCAACGCGAACTACCTCGCCTCGCAAATCGAGTATGAAGTTCCGTTCAGACCGTTCCACCACGAGTTCGTGGCCAGCGCGGGCGACCAAGACGCCGCGGACGTGGCGAAACGAATGCTTGACTACGGCGTCCACCCGCCGACGACGAAGTGGCCCGAAATCGTCTCGGAGGCGCTGATGACCGAACCGACGGAAATCGAGAACCGCGAAACCTTAGACCAACTCGCAGAAGCGTTCAACGCGGTTTCGGACGAGAACGACGAAACACTGGAATCCGCACCGCAGAAGACGACTGCGAAGCGAATCGACCAAGCTAGTGCCGCGCGAAATCTGCGACTTTCGTGGCAGAAGTTGGACGAGTAATCCAACTGCTTTCATCGTTTTTCTCGCGCACCAAGCGCAATTTACGCCGAACCCTTAACCCGCGGTTCGTGGAATCGTGGATGGGAAAATGAGACGACAAAACGAGGGCGTTTCCAGACGACGGTTTTTGCGGACTGCAATCGGCGGAGCCACCGTTTTCGGTTCGATTTCTGCGACTCGAACCGAGGCCACCCAACGGCCAGCGATACCGACCGGTGCCAGCATTGGAGTGCAAAAAGTAGCGGACGAACCCCTGACACAACCGGTCGGCTTCGAAACCGCGGCGGAGGTCGGCCATCAGTACATCATCGACCAAATCGGGCGGATTTACGTTTTGGATGGCGACGGAATCGCGGACGAACCGTTTCTCGACGTGCGCGACCGGTTGAAGATGCGAACCGATTTCAGCGACGAGCGCGGTCTGCTCGGACTCGCACTCCATCCAAACTTTCGAACCAACCGGCGGTTCTACGTTCGGTACAGCGCCCCGCCCGGAACATCGACACCGCCGAAATTCGACCACACTGCAATTTTGTCCGAGTTCCAGGCAAACGAGGATTTGCTCGCTGCAAACCCCGAGTCAGAACGTCGGATTCTGGGAGTGCCCGAACCGCAGGCGAACCACAACGCCGGGGATATCGTGTTCGGCCCGGACGGCTATCTCTACGTTCCGCTCGGCGACGGCGGCGGCGCGAGTGACACGGGGCGAGGCCACGCGAGTGACTGGTACACGCGCAACCGAGGCGGCAACGGGCAGGACGTAACCCGAAACCTGCTCGGGAGCATCCTTCGACTCGACGTGGACGACCGGGCGGAAAACAAACCGTATGCGATTCCTGACGACAACCCGTTAGTCGGCAAAAACGGATTGCCGGAAGTGTGGGCGTGGGGACTGCGCAATCCGTGGCGACTGTCGTTTTCCGGCGACGAACTGTTCGTCGCGGACGTGGGGCAACGACGATTCGAGGAAGTGAATCTGGTCGAAGCGGGCGACAACTACGGTTGGAACGTGCGGGAAGGAACCTATTGCTTCAACGCTAACGCCCCGAAACAACGCCGAAAGAACTGCCCCGGTTCCGCGAGGGGTAAGCCACCGCACGACGGCCAACAGTTTGCCGACCCCATCATCGAATATCCGCACAAAAAAGGCGGGCAGGCGGTCGGTCTTGCGGTCATCGGCGGCTACGTATACGACGGAAGCGCGCTCCAAAATCGTACTGACGACTACATTTTCGGGGATTGGAGTCGGTCGTTTCGGTCGCCACGCGGCAGGCTGTTTTTCGCCAGCAGACCGAACACTTCGAGCGAACAGTGGCCGGTACGGGAATTTCGCATCGCCGGGAGCGAAAACGGCGAACTGAATCGCTACGTGCTGGCGTTCGGTCGCGGCGGAAATGGCGAACTGTTCGTTCTCACCAGCGAGACGAATAGCGTGACGGGGAGCGGTGGGGTGTATAAACTCGTTCCGCCGGACGAGGGTGACGCGATTTGAGAATGGTGTCGAATGACTGAGTCCCACCCCATCTTATCACAATACGTATGGTTTGTCCCTGCTACCGTTGACAGATGAAATGGCTCCTGAAACCGCTTGGTTTAGTTCTCCTGCTGTGTCTCTCCGGGTGTAATAGCGCAGTATTCGATACAGCTCCGACTTCCGGGACGGACGAACTCTCAACCGTGGCCCAATCGACTGTCGAAAAGACGACGACAGTTCAGCAAACGGCCGTCGTCTCGAAACCCTGCCGCCTCACGAACGAGAATCGAACGGGGGCAATCGGTTCCGTCCAGCCATCCGTGCGTGGTGAAACAGTAGACGTATGGATTCAGTGGAACGCGAGCGTCAACGCGACGGAACTCGACGTGATGCTGGACGACGAGCGACTGTTTCGGACGAATCCCTACGAATTGGTCGGGCCGACCGTAAGCGGATGGGGCCAAGAAGTCGGAACTGCGCCGCTCTCCAGCGATCTCCGCATCGAACTCTCTGTCAACGATTCACAGGTCGGACAGTACCGCGCTGAGATGGGCTGCGAGTAGTGATTTATTCCGGGGTAGCGCTCGATTCGAAGTAGTACGGTCGATGGTCTCGTTCGATAAATTTTCGATTCCGTGATACAAAGTTTCGGTTCGACCTTTCTCCCGTCAAGTAGGATTCTGACGGGACGTGACCGACAGTGAGCGCCCATCTTCTCGCAAACGAGCGATTTGCTATATCACTATACAGTTTATCCAGTTCGGTCACAGATCGAACTGGAACCGAAAAAGCGTCGTTACTCACCGTCAGTGGTCGTGAAAATCGGAAAGTCGAAACCCGAGTGGTCGTCGTTACGCCGATGCGGAGTCGATATCGCCGTTGATGCGAACGATGCCGAAATCACATTCCGAACAGCGCCATTTCGTTTTCTCGCCGAGATGGAGAGTCGTACTCGCACTGCGCCAGAACGTCTGTTCGCCCTCGCATTCGGGACAGTCGTGTTGAATTTCGAGGCTCATGTTCCCCTCTCCGTGATTGGCGCAGTTTAAGATACTGGTTTCGACCGTCTACTCCTCGCCGCGTTCGAGGTGGAGCGCGTCGAAAAACCGGTGGACGACTCGTCGGGAAGCGAAATCCACGAGTTCCTCGTCGTCGGCGTCCGAATCGGCGAACAGACCGAGCGGAATCTGTGCGCCAGCCATATCGGCGTGTCCTCCCGCACTCCCCACGTCATCGAACGCCTGTTGGAGGACGTTTCCCGCGTGTACGCGGGGGTCGATGGAACGCGCACTCATCTCGACTGCGCTGTCTACGACACCGAACACGAGCACTGTATCCACGCCTTCGACGTTCAACAGGTAGTCTGCGGCCTGTGCGAGCGCGTCCCGTTCGGTGGTTCGACCGGCCGAAGTGGCGAGGGTCGCCCCGCGTTGTACTCGGTTTCGAATGGCTTCGCTAATCGCGTCCACCGTCGATGGAGAGAATGCGGCACCGTACAGTCGTTCGAGCAGTTCGAGGTCTGCGTGGCCGTAGACGTACAGCGCAGCCTCGTATTCGTGTGTCGTCGGCCCGCGAATGTAGTCGATTCGTTCACGATGGAGGGCAAACAGCAGTGCAGACCCCAACTGGACGTTCATTTTGGTGCCGAGTTCACGGAGATACTCCACGAGGATAGAAGCCGTTGCACCGTACTCATCACGGAGGTCAACGAAGTCACACTCCGGTGCCTCGGTCGAATGATGGTCGATGACGATGTCCGGCTCGACGGATTCGAGTTCCGTGTGTCCCGCGGGTGTCGCGTGGTCTACGAACGCAATTTTGTCGAAGTCGTCTCGAACGAACTCCTCTGTGTGCGCTAAATTCAGATGGAGCAAGTTGACGAACGCGCGATTTTGTTGATGGGAAATCATTCCCCCGTAAAACAGCTCCGTGTCCGCTACCCCACACCACTCGGCGATTGCCGAAAGTGCGAGCGCACTGGCGATGCAGTCCGGATCCGGATTGTCGTGGCAAATGAT
Organism: Haladaptatus cibarius D43; assembly: GCF_000710615.1. NCBI lineage: Archaea > Methanobacteriati > Methanobacteriota > Halobacteria > Halobacteriales > Haladaptataceae > Haladaptatus > Haladaptatus cibarius. The sequence continues at coordinate 944,182 of NZ_JDTH01000001.1, forward strand.
TGCCAACGATTCAGTTCCCGCGAGGTACTCCGCCAACTCCTGCGCGCGGGTCATGCTAGCTGTTCGCTCCGAGAAAATATCAACCCGTGGCTGGATATCGGCGTCAAAGTGGGAAAATAAATCATATATCGATATACAAAATATGTTGCATCAGTCGAACCGCCATCGAGTCGCATCCTCCGGATAGTCGTTCCACGCCAACACCGTCTCGGGACGAACCGCGAAGAAGGGCGTTCCGTGCTGAATCCCGTATTTTCCCTCGTATGCCGAATCCAGTCGTTCCGCGAGTTCGGAGTTCGGTTCCTCGATTCGCTCCGCGACACCTTCGATGATGACGACTTCCGTGCCACTTTCTCGGTGGACGACGATTTCGGGATTTACCACCAGATTCCGCACCCAACGGGTTTTCTCCCCGCCGCCGCAGTGAAACGTGTCGTCTACCCAGACACCCCAAACTGGACGGGCGTGCGGGCGACCGTTCGGGAGCGTGGTCGTCACCCAGTAGGTTTCGTCGTCCGCCATCTTCTCCCGAACGAACGCCCATGAAAGCAGGCTATCTTCGTGGTCGGGGATTCCGTAACTTTCCTCGGTGGTCGGTCGGGTTCGTTGTGGCTCGCTATTCCGATTTTCGTTCGTTTCGGTTTCTCCATCCCTCCCCATGGAATCGGGTACGACCCGAGTGGCGAAATACTGTACAGGTAATCATCAAACCGACGGGAGTATCAGCCGGGACGGGAGCTTACTTTACCCTCGCGCCCCATGTCCTTTCCATGCCTTCGATAACGCTGTACTCGCTCGACGGCTGTCCGTACTGCGAGAAAGTCCACGATGCGCTCGACGACGAGGGAATCGAGTACGAAACCGAATGGGTCGAAGCTCTCCACTCGAAGCGAAACGAGGTAAAACGCGTCAGCGGCCAGCGCGGCGTTCCCGTCCTCGTCAACGAGGATTCGGGCGTCACGATGGCAGAAAGTGAGAAAATCGTGGAATACGTGGAGCAGTCGCTCGCATGAAAATCTACACCGGGCGCGGCGACGCGGGCCAGACCGACCTGCAAAACATGTCCCGCGTCTCGAAAGCCAGTCCGCGAATCGAGGCCTACGGCACGGTGGACGAGGTAAACGCCCTCATCGGACGATGCCGACCCACGGGCCACGACGACGTGGACGAACAACTCCGCGAAATCCAGAACCACCTCCACATCGTGCAGGCTGACTTCGCCAACCCGGAACCCGACGAGGACGACCCGCAGGTCGGTGCGGAACACGCCGACCTGCTCGAATCGTGGATGGACGCCCACGACGAGGAGTTAGAACCGCTCACCTCCTTTATCCTCCCCGGCGGAAGCGAATCCGGCGCGAATCTGCATCATGCTCGCGCAGTCTGTCGGCGCGCCGAGCGCCGAGCAGTTGCGCTGGCGAGTGAAGAGGACATCAACGAAGATGCCGTGACCTATCTGAATCGGCTGTCGGATGCCTTGTTCATCCTCGCGCGCGTGGTGAACAAGCGAGATGAGGAGCGAGAGGAAAGTCCGACGTACTAAAATTAGTTTTAATCGTAAAACAGATTTGCTACTGCTTACAGTCCCAGTTCTCGCCCGATAACCAAGTGCTGAATCTCGCTCGTTCCCTCACCGATTTCCATCAGCTTCGCATCGCGCAGGAATCGCTGTGGGGCGAAGTCCTCGGTGTAGCCGTACCCGCCGAGAACCTGCACCGCGTCCTCGGACACTTTGCGGGCCGATTCGCTGGCGTCGAGTTTCGCCAGCGCGCTTTCGTGGGAGACGGAGTAGCCTTCGTCGTACTTGCACGCGGCCTTGTGGGTCAGCAGGCGCGAGCGTTCGATTTTCCTGTCCATGTCCACGACCTTGTTCCGGATGGCGTCGAACTTCGAAATCGGCTTGCCGAACTGTTCGCGCTCTTGGCTGTATTCGTGAGCCGCCTCGAACGCACCCTGTGCGATACCGGTCGAGAGCGCGGCGATGGAGATTCGGCCGCCGTCGAGCGTCTTTTTCGTCTGCTCCCAGCCTTCGCCCTCTCCGCCGAGCAAGCGGTCTTCGGAGAGTCGCACGTCAGAAAGCTGAATTTCACAGGTCGGCGAAGCGTTGAGTCCCATCTTGTCCCAGACCGTTGTGACTTCGAAGCCGTCGTCCTCCTCGGGGTCAACGATGAACGTCGAGATGCCGTCGTAGCCCGCGTCGGAGTCCGTGACGGCCTTCACGAGGACGCTTCCCGCGACGTTTGCGTTGGTGATGAACTGCTTCGTTCCGTTGAGCACCCACTCGTCGCCGTCCTTCTCGGCGGTGGTGTCCATGTCGCTGGCGTCCGACCCGGAACCGGGTTCGGTGAGCGCCCACGAACCGAGGTAGTCCCCCTCCGCGAGCGGTGTAAGCCAGCGCTCTTTCTGTTCTTCCGTGCCGAACAGTTCGATTGGTTTCGAAGCGAGTGAGATGTGGGCGGCGTAAGAGAGGCCAATGGAACCGGAGACACGGCCCAGTTCCTCGGTTACGAGAGCGTACATCAACTGGTCGCCGCCGAGTCCGCCGTACTCCTCGCTGACGGGGACGCCCATCATGTCGAGGTCGGCGAGTTGGTCGAAAATCTCGTCAGGGAATCGGTGTTCGCTCTCGATTTCCTGTGCAATCGGCTCGATTTCTTCGTCGCAGAACTCCCGGACAGTGTCCCGTACCATCCTGTGCTCGTCGGGGAGGTTGAAATCCATGCCCAATTTTTGCGCAGGTTGGAGTATAAAGACACCGAAGCAGGGTACCTGCTTCGGGCCTCCGATCGCGTTGCTCGCGGAGACACCGCAACATCTCCGATGTTGCGTGTCCTCGCTCACTTCGTTCACGAGGACACCGCCATGCCTCTGGCATGGTGAGCATTCGGTCGTTTCTCTCCCGAAGACACCGAAGGAGGGGAACCTCCTTCGAGCCCTCACTCGCTTCGCTCGTGAGAACACCAAAACAAAGAATCTGCTTTCATTTACGGAAGCCACAGAAATTGCTCCCGAATATCTGGAATCTTGCGGCGAGAGAGTTTATCAATCATGGGGACCAACCAACCACTGATGGGTATCCGGCGACTGGTACGTGGCACGATAGAGTGGCCTCGCATCGAAGCGGTCATCCGCGAAATAGCGGAGCGATACGACCGCGACGAGGTTCGGGTCGAGTTCATCGACGCCGACAACTGGCTTTCGACCCCTTGTGTCGTGGACGACCAGTGGTTCGTCAAAATTACGTCCGACCAGAACTCGCTCGTCCACGCGCTCTTTACCAGCGCCCGAAATTTGGGTGCGTTTTCGAGCGGCACCGAGGGCTTTTTCGAGCATTTCGCCGGGCCGGACGAGATGGCCGACCACGAACTCGAAGCGACGAAGAAGATGCGCGAAATCGGGCTGAACGTTCCTGCCCCGATTGAGGCATTCGAATACGACGGACTCGGCGTGTTGGTGATGGAGTACCTGCCGGAGTTCGAAACGTTCGAGCAGATGACGGACGAGCGGATGCACGAACATGCCCCGGCACTATTCCACTATCTCTCGCGCATGCACGACAACAACCTCGCACACGGAGATTTGCGGGGTGAAAACGTGCTCGTCGCGAACGACGAAATCTACTTCATTGACGCGACGAGCGTCAAAGAAGAACGAATCGACGAGGCGAGGTCGTATGACCTCGCCTGCGCGCTGGCATCGCTTACTCCCCTCATCGGTGCTCGTGACGCCGTGATGGCCGCCCGTGAGCATTATTCCGCCGAAGAACTGCTCGCCGCCCGGAATTTCCTCGACTTCGTGAACATGCGCCCCGACCACGATTTCGACGCCGCCACGGTGAAAGGGGAAATCGAAAAGCTAGCCGACGCAGAAGACAAAGAAATCGGCTGACTACTGGTTCGAACCGGCCTTTTCGCCGTCGAAACGCTCTTTTTCGCAGTCGGTGACGGAGACGTATGAACGACGAGCGACCGCGAGTCGTCAACGAATCGAATCTCGATTGGAACGAAGAATCGCACGGAGACGAATTTCAGATTCGGCGCAAGCAGTTGGGGACGGAATCCGGCGGCGAGCAGTTGGGCTGTAGCCTCTACGAACTCCCGCCGGGCAAGAAATCGTGGCCCTACCACTACCACACCGGAAACGAGGAGGCGATTTTCGTCCTCGACGGGTCGGGAACGCTTCGAATCGAAGACGACGGGAAGGCTCTTGAAGCGGGCGACTACGTCGCGCTCCCGGTCGGCGAAGAGTACGCCCGGCGGGTCATCAACGATTCCGATGATGAACTTCGCTACCTCTGTTTTTCGACCATGCGCGAGCCGGACGTGTCGGTGTATCCCGACTCGGGGAAAATCGGCGTGTTCGCGGGGTCAGCGCCGGGTGACCACGAAGGACGAACCCTGAGCGGTTATTTCCCGCTGGATGCTGAAGTGGATTACTGTCACGGAGATGAAAAGTAGGCGAGGGGGAGAAAAAATAGGAAAACGGTCGCTATGAATTGGGAGTCTTTTTTAATGTACCCGTTCGACTTTCGTCCGAAGACATGAGTCAACAAGCTAGCGAACAGGTTTACAGCCACTACATCGGTGGCGAGTGGACAGAGGGCGAGGGCGACGAGACGTTCGAGAGCGTCAATCCGGCGACGAAGGAGTCGCTCGGCGAGTTCCAGCGCGGTACGCCCGCGGACATCGACGCCGCGCTTTCCGCCGCAGCGGAGGCCGAAGACGACTGGGCAAGCCTTTCGTACATCGACCGCGCGGAACACCTCTGGGACATCTACCACGAACTGAAAGAGCGAACCGACGAACTCGGCGAAGTCATCACGAAGGAGTGCGGTAAGGAAATCTCCGAAGGCAAAGCCGATGTGGTCGAGGCGGCGCATATGGTCGAATGGGCCGCAGGCAACGCCCGCCACCCGCACGGTGACGTGGTACCGAGCGAAATCGGCGCGAAAGACGCCTACATGCGCCGGAAGCCACGAGGCATCATCGGTTGTATCACTCCGTGGAACTTCCCGGTCGCCATCCCGTTCTGGCACATGGCACTCGCGCTGGTCGAAGGGAACACCGTCGTCTGGAAGCCAGCAGAGCAGACGCCGTGGTGTGGCCAAATCATCGCAGAGATGTTCGAGGACGCCGGAGTTCCGGAAGGCGTGTTCAACATGGTGCAAGGCTTCGGCGACGCCGGAAACGCCATCGTCGAGGACGAGCGCGTGGACACCGTCCTGTTCACCGGTTCCTCGGAAGTCGGTCACAAAATCGCGGGCAAGGTCGGCGGCGAACCCGGCAAACTCGCGGCCTGTGAGATGGGCGGCAAAAACGGCATCGTCATCACCGAGAACGCAGACCTCGACATCGCGGTTCACAGCGCCATCATGTCCTCGTTCAAGACGACGGGCCAGCGCTGTGTTTCCAGCGAGCGCCTCATCGTCCACGAAGACGTGTACGACGAGTTCAAAGAGCGCTACGTCGAACTCGCAAAGAACGTCTCCGTCGGCAACCCGCTGGAGGAAGACACCTTCATGGGGCCGATGGTCAACGAAGAACAGGTCGAGAAGTTCGGCAAGTACAACCAACTCGCTAAAGACGAAGGCGCAGAAGTCCTCGTTGACCGCGAGGAACTCGACGCAGAGGAGATTCCGGACGGCCACGAGGACGGCTACTGGGTCGGCCCGTTCGTCTATGAAGTCGATTACAGCCCCGACCTGCGCTGTATCCACGAAGAAGTGTTCGGCCCGCACGTCGCCCTCATGAGCTACTCGGGCGACATCGAGGACGCGGTCGAAATCCACAACGACACGCCATACGGACTGGCTGGCGCAATCATCAGCGAGGACTACCGCCAAGTCAACTACTTCCGCGACAACGCGGAAATCGGCCTCGCCTACGGCAACCTCCCGTGCATCGGTGCAGAGGTTCAACTGCCGTTCGGCGGCGTGAAAAAGTCCGGCAACGGCTACCCGAGCGCCCGCGAAGCCATCGAGGCGGTCACAGAGCGCACGGCGTGGACCATCAACAATTCGAAGGACATCCAGATGGCACAGGGTCTGTCGGCGGATATCAAGACTGAAGAAGAAAAGTAAGAAACGCCGAGTGTAACAAGGCGCTTTTTTGTTTCGCCGAACGTGAGGGAACTCCGTTCTCGTTTTTACAGAATGCGCGTAAGACCGATTTATTTTGACGAGAAAGCATTTATCGTTCTAAAAAATGGATCAACCATGAACAGAGATGACGTCGTTATCTTTGCGTTGGCGCTCGTCGCTGCAGTAATAACATTTCTCCTCATTGGGAGAGGGGCAGTAGATGATAGTTTGATGTTCATTCTCGCGTTCGTCATATTCGGCATTTTCATTTTCTTCAAATCGTATCTTCGCGCTTCGAACTGAGACACACAGTCGCTTTCCCAAACTTTTGGATCGCGGTTCTCCCGGTTTTAGTAGCGTGGCGGTTTGATGCGAACGTATGAATCGAAATATCCTGTTCACGTTCGCGCTAGCACTTGTCGGGGCCACCGTTAGCTATCTTGTCGTCGTGTTCGGTGGACTCGGAACCAGCGTCATGATTTCGCTCGCATTCGTCGTCTTCGCGGTTCTGATTTTCGTCAGGTCGTTTCTTCGCGCTTCGAACTGAGCTGTCTCGTCTGACTGCAATCGACGATTCGAAAAAGTGGGCAGAGCTACTCTCGAAGATGGTGTTTCAGTTTTGGTTCGCGAAGAGTGGAAGACGACTGGAGACGAGGGGGTTGGGGTGTGGCTTCCGGAAGCCGGTGGGTTCCGACCAGTGTGCCCACGCGACGAGGCGCACAGTCCCGATATGCCGACAGACGACGAGAAAAGCGTCGCGTATCGGCATTCCCAACTTTTTGCTTCTCACTTATAAATCTGTGCAACCCGAGACGCGATGTTCGTGAGGTGATGTGTCGAGATTGTTTGGTAGAATAGAAACTAGAACGAAAGTAGCCCTCAGATTAGCTTACTTACGTAGGGGCCATCCTGATGATAACCCAGTTTGTTCCGGTAGTATTCGCGCGCACCAATTCCGGAGATGACGCTGAGTTTCTCGTAGCCAGCGTCCGCCGCGAGGTCTTCGGCCTTCTCCATTAGCCGTCTCCCGTAGCCGCGGTGTTGGTGCTGGCTGTCTTCGCTTTCCGACCCGACGGACACTTCGCTTCCGTAGACGTGGAGTTCGCGGATGAGTGCGGCATTGTCGAGTTCCCGACGAACCGGGTCGCCGGGGAATCTGAGACGACAGAAGCCGACGAGCAGGTCTTTGTCGAAATCCTCGAAACTGATGAAATGTTCCGTGCCGCCGCCCGCCTCGTAGGTCAGCACGTCCATCTCGACGTTCTCGGGTTCCTCGTCGTTCATGCCGACCTCACGGCATCGGATGCAGTCACACGTCCAGCCGTGTTCGTCCATCTTCTTCCGGGCGAGTTGGCGAAGATTGGACTTCCACACTCCGGCGTCGATGAAATCCGCGGGGATGTCGCGCTGAACGCGCTGGAGGCGGACGTAGCGCGGAATCATCGACTTGATTTCCGCGACGATTTCCGCGGCTTCCTCGTTTCGAAGGGGTTCGTATTCGTCCCTGTGCCACCAGTCGTAGGTCGCGGTTCCGCGGACGACCAGCGTGGGGTAGATTTTGAGGTAGTCCGGTTTCCATTTCTCGTCCTCGAAGATGCGCCGGAAGTCCTCGACGCACATCTCTTTGGACATGCCGGGTTGCCCGGGCATCATGTGGAAGCCGACTTTGAACGCCGAGTCGCGGAGTCGCTGGTTCGCGTCGATTGACGCCTGTGCGCCGTGGCCGCGGTGCATCTCGCGGTTGATTCGCTCGTAGGTGGTCTGGACGCCGACTTCGACTTTCGTGCCGCCCAAATCGAGCATGCGGTCGATTTGCTCGGGGTCACACCAGTCGGGTTTCGTCTCGAACGTCGTGCCGATGTTGCGCACGTCGTTCGTCTCGTTTTCGGCGATGACGTCCTCCAGATACGAAAATTCGTACTCGTCGAAATCCTGCGCAAAGCTCACGCCTTCCGCCGGTTCGGGTTCCTTGTCCACGTCGTAGTCGTTCATCGCCTCCAGCGCGCGCTTTACGAACCACTCCTGATAGTCGTGGCTCCGGGCGGTCATCGTGCCACCCATCAGGATGAGTTCGACTTTATCGACGGGGTGGCCGATTTCGCGCATCTGCTCCAATCGCAGAGTGACTTGGCCGTAGGGGTCGTAATCGTTCTGCACGCCGCGCGCCGCGGCGGGTTCGTGACCCGTGTAGCTCTGCGAAGAGGAGAACTCCGAGGACGGGCCGCCGGGACAGTAAAGACATTTCCCGTGTGGACACTGGTGCGGACTCGTCATAATCGCAACCGGGGAGACACCGGACGCGGTTCTGACGGGTTTGCGCTGCAGCACTGCTTCTAGCTCCCCGCGCTGGTCGTTCGGCGCGTAGTCCAGAATCTCCGAGTTCTTCGGCACTTTCGCGGCGGAGAACTCAGAGCAGGCTTGGAGTTTTGCACTCTCCACGTCGTCGCGCTCGATGTCGCCCGCGAGGATGCGCTCTACGAGCGCCTCGCAGACCTGCTCGAACGCCTCCGTCTCCGTGGCGTCCGGCGTCTCGGTACTCATTACGTGGTATTTGGTCGTTTGCCCCGGATAAGCGTGTCGTCTACGACTAGCATTGGGAATGTGAGTAGGAGGTTCTGTTTGGCTTTCTATATGCACGTGAATCGGTGTTATCGATGAGATGGTTGCTGGTGCTGGCTATAGGCCACGCCCTCACTCGTCGTTCACTCCTTGCAGTCGTTCGCTCCTCGTTTCGCCCGTTACCTCCAAGAACTGCAGGGCGGGCAGGCCGATGGCCTGCCCGCCCAATCCAAAGTTGATCAACCGTTTTTCGGAAATTCGTCCTGCCGTTTCATTCATAAATTCGTTTTCCGACACACGGTGGCACCCCGTCCAGTCACTTGGCGGGCGAGTGTGTCGCACTCGCCCGCCTGCCGTACCTAGTGGCAACGGGCGAGTGCGGGAGGGAGCGTGTGGCTGTGCCACGAGTGACTGACCGAGTGAGGGCGTGGCCTGCGCCTAGCGACTGCAGACTGCCTCACCACCAAAATGACTCTGTAGAAAGAATGTATTCAGAATGGCTTCAAAATAACAAAGACAATCGTTTGCGCCTAGTTCAGGTGTTCGCTAACCGACTCGATGACGGCGTCGAGTGCCGCCTCGCGCTCGCCGCGGAGGAACTCGAACTTGCCGTCGCGGGTGCCGACAGCGACGATTCCGGCGTTAGGTGCTCGCTCGCGGACTTCGTCTTCGATGTCGCGGACGTTGACGCCAACGTCGCTTCGGATGTGGATTTCGTCGTCCGCGAGGCCAAGGGTGACGTTCTGGCCGCCGGGACGACCCGTGATGTCGTGGCGGTGAAGCGCGTCCAAGAGAACGGCCGTCGATGGGAAGTCGAATCGGTGCGTGTAGGCGTCCGTATCGAGGACGGTGAAGGTTACGCCGTTCGCGCCGCGAACCGAGAGGTTCGGTTCGGCGGTGTCCAGTTCGTTTTCGAGTTTCGTGCGGAACTGCTCGCTGACGTGCTCGGCGAGGTCGCGTTTTGCGTGCTCGAAGAGCAGGTCGGTGATGAGTTCGCGCTTGTCCTCGTAGGACTGGTAGTAGGCTTCCAGCGCGACTGCCTCGCGCAGGGCCGTGACGTGGTCTTCGTCGTAGCCCGCTTCCGTTGCGAGTTCGACGTACTCGGACGGTGTATCTTCCCAGTAACTCACTGCTGGGAGGTGAGAGACGTCTTCGCGCACGTCGTCGTTGATGTGAGCCGCGACGTTTGCACCGAGGACGCCTGCCGCGACATCCTCGTCCGAATCGCCGAGGTGTGAGTTGACGACGACTTCCGCCGTCTCCGCCACGTCGTCGTCGGGATACTGGGTGTCGATGACGACGTGCGGTGCGCCGTAGATGTCGAGCAGGTCGAGTCCGTCGCCGGATTCGACCGTACTTCCGGCGTCCACGAGAACGAAGAGGGGGAGTTTCTCGTCGTGGCGCTCTCGGTTGTCGAGCATGTTCGTCGCGTCCTTCGTCGCGTCTTGCATGTCGTACAAACCGTCTTCGAGCGGTCGGCGGTCGAAGTAGTGGTACTGGGCGTCGCTTCGTGCGTGTTCTTCGCGCACCAGCGGGAGGACTGCACGTTCGAGCGCGGCACCGGCCACGTAGCCTTCGGCGCTCGCGTTGTGTCGAACGATGACCGGACGGGACTCGATGACGGCGCGGCGAATCGCTCCGGCGGCGTCCGTGATGTCGTCGTGAATCGCGGAGACGACGGAGTCCTCGGCGAGCAAGTCAACGTCCGCCGGGCGTGCTTCGTTTTCCAGTGCTTCGGCGAGCCGAGTGACGACGGCGTCCTCTTCCTCGTCGCTGAGCGCGTCGAGTTGTTCGGTTTCGACTTGCAGTTCGTTGTTACGGAGTTCGACTTCGCCGACGAGTCGGACGACGTCGCCCGTATCAACTTCGGGGTATGCGCGGACGCCAGCCTCTTTGAAGGCGGCACAGTCCACGACTGCGGTTTCGTCGCGCAGTTCGAAGACGGTCGGGCCGCTGGTCTGACTCGCGCCGACGATTTCGCCCTCGATTCGGACGCGTTCGCCGACTCGGTCGCTCAAACTGTCGATGGGGACGCGCTCCAGCGGTTCTTTGTGTTCGGAGACTGTCGCGCTACCGACCGCGTTTCCCGACCCGTCAGTGGTTGGGGAGGGTTCGGGTGCTTCGCTTTCTTCCTGCTCTTTCGTTTCGTTCGCTTCGGTTCGTGACTGCTGGCTCGACTGCTCTGAGTCGGACTGTTCCGTTCGTTCGGTTTCGGATTCGTCGGGGAGATACGTGTTTTCGGCGTTCTGAATCAGCTTGCCGCGGAACTCGCGTTCCGACTGGCGGATGGACGATCCGAGGTCGACGTTGCCGTTGTCACGGACGCCGAGAACTTGGATGAACACGGTGTCGCCGGAGTTCCAGTCGATACTTTCGAGTCGCTGGTTTAGTTCGCTTTTGTGGAGGAGGCCGGTGACGTTTTTACCGACATCGATGAAGACGCCGAAGTCGGCGAAGCCATCGACCGTACCTTTGTAGTATCGACCCACAGAGAGTTGCTGCGGGTGGTTTCCTTCGAATTCGAATAGAACGTCCTGCTCGTGGCTCGAACAAATTGGGCCGTCGACAGACGTTCCGCAAATGACGCAGTTACCCATTTATACTGGGACAAAATAGTCCCGGCCTAAAACGGTTGTCGAAATCCCGACGAACATTCGTCTCCATCTGTTTCGGACGAGCGGGGGTCAATAGTAGTAAAACGAGAAGTCGTCGCCGCAGTGCTGACAGTCCACTCGTCTTCCTTTGAGGCGTTCTTCGTCCGGGCGTTCGGCCCCATCGGTGGTCGCTAGTTCGACCGCGGATGCCGTTCCGCAGTGCGGGCACCCGACGGACATGGCTGACTGGGACATACCATTTCATGCGAGACGAAACGGCATAGTTATACTCTCACTAATATAATTGATGTGGTTCATGCTAACATCCAACGTTCTGATTAGTGACCTGTTAAGCCTTCGCTCGGTGTCGATGACCGATGAGGAGTGCAGTCAGATTTATCGCAACCAGTATGAGAAACGTCTGCAACTGGCCGGGCGTGTCGAGGCCGGTTGCCAGCAGGGGCACGTACAGAAACGGAAGTGCGACGGCCGTCCAAAAACCGATACGCTGAATCGGGGTCGAAAGCGAGTAGTCGGACGACTTCGCTTCCTCGTCGCTCGTCCGGACAGTTTTCGTCTCCGGGTCGGTAATCGTTGACATGCTCGCCACATCGTGCTACAACATACCACAATATTATTATTGAGTCGCTAACCCTTCGAAAGGGTTGCAACAAGACCGCGTTTCAAAATAGCGAATCGCTTTCGCTGCTTATTCGAAAACAGGACTGTCTTCTTCGAGGGTTTCAATCTCGTCCGCGATTTTCCGGACGTGGTCGGGAAACAGGGCGACCTGCACCTCGTTACCGTCCTCGTCCTCGAACACGAGTTTGACGCGCTTGTCGCCGAACTCGCGCGCTTCTGCCGATTCGACGTTGAACAGTTTCGCCGTCCCTTTTTTGTTCGTCGGCCCGACGTTTTTCAGCGACCCATCCTTCAACTCGACCATGAAATTGTCCATACGCAGGTTGAGCATACTTTCGATACGCCCTCCTTGGCTTAATTACCACGGGACGACGGCTGCGAGGGAGGGAAAGACGGTTGCGAAGGCATCGAACCCACGAAACCCATAGCCGAACACGAGCGCCGACGGAATCGCGGTGACGATGGCCGCACGGACGAGCGAGGTACTATGGACCTCGCTCGTTCCGACGGCAAGCAGTATCGCTCCGTACAGCGTGCAAGCCGCCCGTACCTTCGGGAATGGTAGCCCGGCGAGCAGGCAGGGTGCAACTGCGTAGCCGATGACCTGCACAGTTTCGCTGATTCCGCCCCGGGCGGGAACGAACGCCATCAGAATGACCGTCTGAAGCGCCGCCGTCAGATGGAGGGCAGCAGGCGCGATGAATAGGCCGACCACGATTAGCGCGAACAGTTTCGAGAGAAGGGAGTCGCCGACGGACACCCCGCCGAACGCTATCCGAGAGGAAACCTCGATGAGCGTGACGAGGACGCCGAACACCAGTCCCGGCGCTTGGTCGCCGGGGGCGACACCGACGTTGAAGAACCGTTTCGGTCGTACCATCACCTCGGCCCACGCACGGACGATTGCCTGCAGCCCTCGGTCACGCCCGCCCGCCGGATTTTCGACCCACTGAGTCACAGTTTCTCTTAGTCAGTTCGGAGGGTATGACAGTTCCGACACCGCGCTTCGTAGGACTCCTGTGCTCCCACCAAAATCGTCGGGTCGTCTACGTGTGCCGGTTCGCCGTCGATGAGTCGCTGATTCCGCGTCGCTGGTTCGCCGCATTTCGCACAGATTGCCTGTAACTTTTCGACGTACTCCGACACCGAGATGAGTTGCGGAAGCGGGTCGAACGGTTCGGCCCGGAACGTTTGGTCGGTTCCGCTGATGACGACGCGACGTTCGTCCTCGGCCAACTGTTCGCAGACGGAGACGAGTTCCGCGGAAAAGAAGTTCGCTTCGTCGATGGCGACGACTTTCTCGCCGTTCAGTTTCTCGGGTATTTCCCAGACACCTTCGTCGTCCGGTTCGACAACTGTCGCGTCCCACGACGCGCCGTCGTGTGAGCCGACAGTATCGTCGCCGTATCGGTCGTCCAGCGCCGGTTTGAACACGGCGACTTCTTGGCCCGCGATTTCCGCGCGACGAAGCCGACGGAGCAGTTCCTCGGTTTTCCCGGAGAACATGCAGCCGGTGATTACCTCGACCCACCCGCTGTTCGTGATTTTGTGCATATCCGAACTGCGCTCAATCCGACGGCAAAAGGATTGCTCATTTCGTCTCCGGAGATTCCAGAACTTCGTTTGTTCGTTTCATCGAATGTATAATCCAAGACTATATTACGATACAAAAATATGTTTCATATGATGGCAGATAAAATATCTGAGGGAACAGTTGTTGATCTTTCTGGGAAAAACCATTCCCGACGTACCGTTTTGAAATCGTTCGCCGCGCTCGGGACGGGCGTCACGGGACTTCGGCATGCCGTCGAATCTGCACACGGAAAAACGCCGGACTGCGTGCCACTCGTTCACACGCGACGTTCACGGAAACCCGGAAACGGTTCGTATCGTTCCGAAGGAACGGTATCGCCGTCTCAAAGTGTACGAAAAGATGGACATTGCGGGGCTACTAGACAAGCACCCGGTCATTCGCGGCGTCGGTATCGAACAGCAATCCAAGGACGAAACCGACCTCGCGATTCAACTCCGACTCGATGGCAAAAAGAACACGCTTCGTGCCCAGTCCGCGCTCCCGAACCGGATTCAACAAACACCGATCACGACTACCGAACAGGAGGGTGAATTGGTTTTGGAGGGCGATTGCGACGGCGGAAGCCGGGACAATCAGACCGTCGACCCCGTTGAGGGGTGTGCTGGCATCTACGTCCGGATTCCGGACGGATACATCGCCACTGGTACCGCCTGTTTGGCGGGATACGATGCCGATACGAACGACCCGATGATTCTCACGTGCTGGCACGTCGCGGACGAGAAAATCGACAAATATCTCTATCAGAACGGCCGGAAGGTCGGTGTTTTCTCGGGTATGGATACCGGGATGGACGCTGCGAAGTACCGAGCGACGGACGCGGTGGATGTTCGGGATACGCTCGAACCGAATCTCAAAGAGATAACGGGAACGTGGGACTTCAGCGGTCTCACGGATGCGGTCGCTTGGGGAGCGACCGTCGGTGGCTACTATGGTGGACGAAAGACATGCTACGCCTACAGTTCCTGCTATGACACCGAACGAAACGCCCGCGTCGATTATCAAGCCGAGTTCTCAGACCACCCCACCACTGGTGGGGACTCGGGTGGCCCGTGGGTGGATTACGATGGGAAACTCATCTGCATGCACCAAGGCTACTTCACCAACTGGGACGGGGAGCACTGCCGTGGAATGGTCGGCACCGAACTGCTCGATGCCATCGGTATGACGCTCTACTGATTGGCCAGATGTCAAAACTTAAGTACAACTTCAGCGACTAATAACCTATGCCCTCCCTTCGACGCCGCTCGTTCGTTCTGGCCCTCGCTTCGCTCACCGGATGCGTCACCGACGCACGTCAAAACTCACCACAAGACCGACCGATGGAAGACGTTCACTACACCGTTTCGACTACCGTTCGACCGAGTTCGGATTCGGAGCTGCAGTTATCAGTACGAACGCTTGATTCCGACATAACACCGACCAGTCCGGCACGGATTTCGTTCCGTCTACACAATGCCGGTAGCTCACCGACTCCGATTGAAAGTGGTGTTCCCGCCCCGTTCGGCGTCCTATACGGATACCGCGATACCGAACGAATACTGCTTTGGACCGATGCGTACGAGCGGAGTCAGTACGTGCAGGTCGAGGATGAAATGGTCGTCGGAGTAGACGAGGTCGGTCGGCAGACCACGCTCGAACCGGACGAATCGCTCGAGAGAACGTATTCCATTCCGTATGGAACTCCAAACCTCTACGAAGGTCGTCACACGGTGAACGGTACAGGTGGACGTGACCTTTCGTTCGATGGAATCAACTATCGGATAGTACTGAACATCACGCGAAAAGAGTAGTTTCGACCGCGGTTGCTCATTCAATCGACCGCGCCGATATTTTCTTCGCTCTCGAAACTCGCCGGACACGGTTCGATTTTGCAGTACCGAACGACCTGCTCACCGAGCGTTGCCACCCGCTCTGCCAGCTCGTCGTCCGTAAATTTCCCGTTCCGTACCGCACTGTGTGCCCGCGGCACGGCGGCCTCGTAGGGCAACACCCACGCGTCGAGCGACCGGCAAACAGACCGAAGATGATCCATCGCGGTGATCGGGAATCGACCGCCCGCGACCGCCAACAGACCGACCGTCTTCTGTTCGAACTCGTCGAAGCCACAGTAGTCGAGGGCCGTCTTCAGCGGCGAGGAGTACGACCCGTGGTACATCGGTGTCCCGAGGATGACCGCGTCGGCCTCGCGCACGCGACGTTTCAATTCTTCGGCATCGCCCGCCAATCGGTCGCCCGCGTCGTACAACGGCAGGTCGAACTCGCGCAAATCGAGGAATTCGCCGGTTCCACCCGCGTCCTCGACGCCGGAGAGTGCGCCGGAAAGCGCGACGCGCGTCGCGCTTTCGTCCCGGAGACTGCCGCAAATCGCAACGATGTGTGGTTGGTTGGCCATGCTGTCCTCTGGGTGTGAAAGCGAATATAGCTAAGTATCAGTCACGAGAAATCAGAGGTAGTGACTGCACCCGATTTCGATGCGACTTCGCGTACTCACGATTTGCTGGTGAAGTCCACCGAGTATTACGAGGCGACGGCTGAAATTTTGAATCGTTCTCGACCGCGCAACGACTGGCTTCGTCAGAATCGAACACGACGAGTTGGAGGCGACGTTCGAAGACACGCCGCGCTGTCGGAAAACGTGGAAAGCAGTTCGGGATTCGTTTTCGTGGACGGACGACGTCCAGCGCGGCGCGTGGTATCGCGGCGAACTTCCCGCCACCGCGGAAGAGTTTCGGCGACTGTGGTCGCTTACGGACGGTATCTGTGGAATCCACTTCGTCAACCAAATCACGCTCTACGACGGAGACGAGTGGCTGTTCTACGCGGTTCCACATCACAACTACTGTTGGCTTCACGACTCGGAAGAGGGGTTCGTGGATGAGGTTGACGCAGTCCTTTCCGACCAGCGGGCCTGCGTCCTTCCGGGGGGAACGCAGGTCGAGTGGGAACAGGATGGCCGCGAATACACCATTTCGGGCACGTCCCTCTGTGTCGGCGGTGGCGGGTTCCGAACCCGCGGATGCTACGGTCTCTCGAATCTCGAAGCCGTGCGTGTGGATGAGGCTACACAAACAATTTCACTACAGTGGAAACCCGACCCAACTTCGGGCGCTGTCGGTCGAGTATTGATGGGCGCAATGTCGCTGGTCTACAACCCGCCTGAGCAGTTGCGGTTCGAAGACGAGACGACGTTTCGAGAAGTCGAGTCCGTGCTTCGAGAAGTTATCGAAAAGCGTACTCAGTCCGTTTGAAAATCGTCTACTGTCTGAGTCGTGCAATCCACTGTTCACCTTCATCGTCTCCCGCCGTTTCCAGTTCCACCAACCCATCGTCTTCCAAATCCGAACACAACTCACGAAGCCACGCTTCGCCATATTCTCCGCCGTAATCGACTCGGACGCGAGGGCCGAGTTTCGACAGCGGGAGTTCGTCGTACTCCTTCAGAATCGAGATGACGCGCCCGCGGAACTGCCGACGCGAGCCGTCGAATTTCGGTTGCGTGGGTACGTCGGGGGCCGTGAAATCCCCGATTTCGTAGGCGTGACACCACTCGCGCCACGGGCATCCCGCCGAATCACAGGAGGGCGTCTTTTCGCAGGCGACCCCGCCGAGTTCCATGATGGCGTTGTTCCAGACGCGGGATTCCCCGTCCGGCATGAGTTCGCTGGCGGATTCCTCGAACGCGGTGTCGTCGTCCGGTATGTCGAATGCTCGGTACAGAACGCGCTTGACGTTCGTATCGACCACCGCGTTTCCGTTGTTGAAGGCGAATGAGGCGACTGCGTTGGCGGTGTATGGGCCGACGCCCTGCAAATTTTGGAGTTCTTCGGGCGTCTTTGGGAATTCTCCGTCGTACTCCGTGGTGACCTGTTTTGCCGACTCGTGGAGGTATTTCGCCCGGTTGTTGTAGCCGAGGCTGTGACTTGTCCAGAAGCCGACCACGTCCGAGCGGTCTGCCTCTGCGAGGGCGTCCGCGGTCGGCCAGCGGTCGAGAAACGCCTCCCACGCCGTCACGACGCGCCCGAGTTGGGTCTGCTGGCTCATCACCTCGGAGACGAGGATAGCGTAGGGGTCGTCCGTCTCACGCCATGGGAAACTTCGGTGGTCGTCCTCGTACCACGAAACGAGGGCATCGCGCACCGCCTCTCCGTTGTCCGGGAGCGACCACGACGTGTCGGTCATTGTGGAGGCTTTGTGTGGGTTCGGTTTACCGGTAGCGGTTTCCGAAGACCGTTCCCGAGCAATCGAGTTGATGTATGCCACCGCACAGCACACACAATCGGACAACCTGAAGGCTTATTGCCCGTTCGTTGCAATCTCCGGAAAATGCGTGTTCGGCCCTCCACACTGTTTCTCATCGGCGTCGGAATCATCGTCGTCCCGGTTTCGCCGTTCGTCTTTTTCCGGAGTCCGACCGCGTGGATTGCGCTGGGAGGGACGTTCATGCTCGCCGGAGTCGGAACGGCGCTCCACCGAGGCCGCGGAAAACGGTCGGCACGCCAGTCGAGCCCGCAATCTCACCATTACATCGTCTGTCCGCACTGTGCGACCCGCAATTTCGCAAGCCGGAACGTCTGTCGCTACTGCGACGAGGAATTTTAACCGAATCGAGAACGAAAACCGTATCCCACGCCCGGCCCACAACCCGGCCATGAGTCTGGACGACCTGAACGACGACGTGAAAGCCGCCTACTCCGACCTCGATTCCGAACTCTCCGTGTCACTCGACAGGGAAACTCGCAACGAACTCTCGATGCTTTCTGCGTCCCTCGACCCGGAGGACGAAGACGAACTGGTTCGTCGTGCGGTTCACCTGCTGTTCCAATCGACCGTCGAAACCGGCAAGCTGGACTTCCATCTGCGAAACGCCTACGACGTAACCTACGACGAGTATCTTTCGGGAATGACGTTCGAGGAGATGACCGGCGCGAGCCAGTATCCCCAGCGCGACGACGAACGCCGGTATCAGTTCTGACGGATTTTCATCGTCCCATCAGGCCCCCGAAGACGACTGTTTCGCGGTGGGGTGCCCACTCCACCAATCCTCCTTCGGTGAGTTTCGGAAGGTGAATGTGCCGAAGTGCCGTCCGCGCCCGTTTTTCGTCCGATTCGACACCGGCGGTTACGAGGTGGGTCGCCAGTTCCGCCGTCGTCGCTTTGCCGTCGTTTTCGTGCAAGTAGCTGACGACGGTGCGTCGATGCTCCGAGGACAGCGCGTCGTACATCTCCGGAGGAAGACGAAGGAGCGCGTTCAATCCGAGCGTCTGTATCGCCCGCCGGAGCGAGGACGTAATCCCAGTTCGGCGGCGAACATCGGTTCGGTCGTTCCGTCGATTATCTCGTGTTTCGGCCATCGTAGTCGAAAACCAGTGGCGTAGCGAGAATAGGGTCACTGCCTGTTATAACAGCCCACTTTAATCGGGTCATGCCCGATTCGCGTTCGTCTCGAAGAGGACGGATTCCAGCACGCCGCCCGCACCGCGCCGCACGCGCTCGGAGACGGATTGCTGTGAGACGCCGATTTCGTCGGCGAGTTCTCCCAGCGTGACACCGCGTGGGACATCGAAGTAGCCGCGTTCGACGGCCAACAGGAGTGCTTCCCGTTGTTCCGGTGTTAGCCCGAACTCGTTTTGTTCGGTTTCGGTTTCCGTCGCAACGCGGTCGAGATGAAAGTCGATGTCGTGTTCGTCGCAGTACGTTTGAAATTCCGAAAGCGATTCGTGGTCGTTGAACCGAAGTCGAAATCGCCAGAGGTCGTCGCCGTGCGCTTCAAGGATGGTCGCGCCGACTTCCGCGATGCCGTAGATGAGACTTTCGACTGCCTTGCTCCACTCGACTCGGTAGAGCACGCGGTTTCCCACTCTATCCAGCGAGACGAGATGTTCGACGTTCGGGTTCGACTGCACGTCTCGTTCGAAGGCGTCGAAATCCGTGCCGATGGCCCAGAAAAACGGAAGCACCTGCCGCGATGCCGGAACCACTCGTTCCAGTTCGACGTGAACGTCCGTGTCGGTGAGGAGGGCAGTTCCGAGGAGGAACTGTTCGCCAAGAATCGAGAGGTCGGCCGTGACGCTCATACGAAAGAGACGCCGCGAGAGAACATAGCCTTGTGTGGGGTTACGCATCCTCGCGTGTAAGCGCGCGAGGATTCCGCCTTGACGCCCGCAAAGACGCGCCGCGTCTTCGCGGGCGTCGGGAAGGAGGTTACGCCGCGTCTTCGATGGCGTCGAGAAGGAGATCGACGCCGATTTCGATTTCGCGTTCGCTCACGTCGAGCGGCGGAAGGAGACGGAGCGTTTTGTAGCCACAGCCAAGGGTGAGCAGGCCGCGGGAGAGCGCGCCGTCTACGACTGCCTCTCTGCGGTCTTTCGTGTCGAACTCGATGGCCAGCATCAGACCGCGACCGCGGACGTCGATGACGTTCGCGGGATTCGCGTCCTCGATGAGTTCGCGGGTCTGCTGGCCGCGTGCTTCGACGTTCGAGAGCAGGTCGTATTCGTAAATTGCGTCCATGGTGAGAACGCCCTGAAGCGACGAAAGCACGTCCCCTGCACCCCACGTCGAGGAGAGTCGGCCTTTTTCTTCGGGGAATACGTCCGAACGCGAGACGGTCGCGCCGACGCGGAGTCCCTTCGCGCTCGTGATTACGTCCGGTTCGAGTTCGAGGTGGTCAACCGCCCACATCTCGCCGGTTCGGCCCAGACCGGACTGGATTTCGTCGGCGATGATGTTGACGTCGTAGGTTTTCTGAATCTCGGCGATGTCCGCGATGAACTCGTCGTTCGGAACGCGGTAGCCGCCTTCTCCCTGCACGGGTTCGAGGATGACGTAGGAAACTTCCTCGGGGTCGATGACGCCCTGTGCGGGGTCGAGTTTATCGGCGATGACGTTGCCGCCCGGGCCGTTCGTCTTCCAGCCGCAGTCACACGCACCCGTACAGGAACAGTACGGAACGCTCACGACGCCCGGAACTTCGGGGTAGTCCTTTCGGTGGGCGACTTTCGAGCGGTTGAGCGAGAGCGCGCCGAGCGTCCGTCCGTGGAACGCACCGTCGAAGGTGAACGCGCGGTGACCGCCGCGGTTGTAGCTGATTTTGATAGCGTTCTCGACGGCTTCCGCGCCGGAGTTAGAAAGGAACACGGTGTCCATGTCGTAGTGGCTCGTCGCATCGACCAGTCGCTCCATCAACTGCGTCGGGCCGGGGAACTCGGGGTCTTCCGGCGGCCAGCCACCCGCGGCGTAGAAGTCCTGACCCGCGATTTTCGTCGGGTCGGGCAGGTCGAACTCGTCGATTTTATCCATAATCTTCGGGCTGTTGTACCCGAGTGGGGCGGCGGCGACGTGGCTGGTAAAATCGAGAAGAACGTTGCCGTCAACGTCGGTACAGAAGGGGCCAGCTGCGTCTTCCGTAATGTCCCAGACGAAGTCGTAGACGTATGTCGTCGGGGCGGCAAACTGGTGATGGTAGTCAGACCACTGTTTCGCTTTCTTTCCGGGCATCTCCCGGACCTGTGGCTCGGCTGTTTCCCGGTCCATGTACCCGCTACGAAAGGCCCCCGTTTAAAAAGTTCGAAAGTTAGCTATGTGTGTTCAAACCACGGCGACGATTGCAGTCGCCGCCGTTCCGATGAGGAGGACGCTGCTCCACACCGCAACTTTGTAGGCGAACTGACGATTCGGTGCGGAAATCGTCAGCGCCGCTTTGACGACGATGCTCGATGCAGTAGCCAACAGAATGCCGAACACGGCGGTCTGCTGGTCGAGATTGCCACCGCTGTAAAGCGTCACCGCGGAGGCGGTGACGCCCGCGCTCGAAACGAGGCCGGATAGCAGGGCCGTGATGTAAAATCCGGCTTCCCCGAACTGACTTTTCGCCAGCGCGCCGCCGACCACGACGAACAGAAAGATAAGGCCGAATCCGAGGACGTTGCGGAGCGAGAACGGACTTTCGAGGTCGATGTCCATCTTCTGCGACCAGTCCGCCGAGTAGGCGGCGATGGCGACGCTACCGATGATAATCGTTCCAAGCGGGATAATCGCGCCGTACAGCGTTTTACCGGGGGTGCCGATAGTGAACGCCAGCGCGATGACGAGGTTGCGAAGGGCCATCGCGGCGTCGGCGAGCAAAATCGCGGCCACGCCGTAGGAGGCCGCTTCCGGTCGTTGTCGAACGTGGTCTAACATCGTCCCGACCACGGCAGTCGAGGATGCGAGGCCGCCGAAAAAGCCCGTGACGGCGATGCCCCGCCCGCCGTAGGTTTCGACGATGGCGTAGTTGGCGATGCCGATACCGGCCACGGTGACGACCATCAACCAGACGAGGCGAGGGCTGACCATGACGCTCCCCATCTCGATTTCTCCCGGCGGGAGCAGTGGGTAGATGACGAACGCGAGGATAGCGAACTCCCCTGCAGACCTGAGTTCTTGGCGCGACATTCCCCACGCGAAACTGTGGAGTTCCCGCTTCAGCACGAGGAGGAGCGAGGACACGACGGCGACGGTGACGCCGACGAGGATGAATCCCTCCGCGACGAGGACGCCGACGCCGAAGGTGACGAGCATCGAGACGGAGGTCGTTAGGGACAATCCCGTATCCTCCTCGTCGTCCATCAATCCCTGTACCGCGAGGAGAATCCCCTGCACGATGACGAGGAGGCCCCCAAGCGCGAGGAGAATATCTTTATCGACGATGGTGAACGCCGCACCGAGGAGACTGATGAGCGTGAACGTTCGGATTCCCGCAGATTTTTGCGACCATTCGCGTTCGAGGCCGAGGAACAGACCCAACGCTCCAGCGATGGCGATGCGAACGACATCGCTTTCCAACGTAGCCGACGCGAAAACGGCTTCTAATCCGGTCACTCTATAGACTATATAGACGTACATATAAAAGAATTACTGCCATCTTCGTTTTTTGCGCGAAATCTTTATGTTCTGGCAACAAACTTCCCTCGTATGGTCAGCGGATGGAATATTGACAAATCTCGTGCCGCGTGGTGGTTGATAGGCGCGGTACTCGGACTGGCGACGCTGTTCGCCGTCTACTCGTTTATCGGGACTTTCGTCTTCGGTCTGTTTCTCTACTACGCGACGCGTCCGGTGTATCGGCGGCTGAAACGCCGTATCCGGCCGCCGAGCCTTGCCGCTGGCGTCGCGCTGTTGGCGCTCGCGCTCCCGGCGATTTTGCTCATCGTCTACACGCTCGCCATCGCGGTGCAGGAACTCACCGCCGTCGCGCAGACGACGAACATCGCGTCGCTTCCGGAACCGGTTCGTCAGTACGCGAACGTCTCCGAAATCGCCCAGCATCCGGAGCAGTTCATCACCAACGGAAACAACTCACGACTCATAGAGCAGGCGTTCGGTTCGACGCTCAGGTACCTCACGTTCATCGGAAACGGTGCCTTACATCTGTTCGTGATGATAGCCATCGCGTTCTACCTACTCCGCGACGACCACAAGCTTTCGCGGTGGTTCCGCCGGGCGTTCTCCGACAGCGAAGGCGTCCTCGAAACGTACATCGAGCGGGTTGACACCGACTTCAACAGCATCTTCTTCGGCAACATCCTGAACGCCTTCATGACCGGGACGATTGGCGCGATTTCGTACAACGTGCTGAACATGGCCGCGCCCGCCGGATTGGCAATCCCGTATCCGACCGTGGTGGGACTGCTGACCGGGGTCGCCAGTCTGATTCCCGTCGTCGGCATGAAACTCGTCTACTTCCCCGTGACCGTGGTCATCGGCGCGAATGCGCTAATGGACGGTGGGCCGGACGTGCTGTGGTTCCCTGCCGTGTTCGCCCTCGTCTCTTTCGTCATCGTGGACACCATCCCCGACCTCGTTTTGCGACCCTACGTGTCGGGGCGGAACCTCCACGTCGGCATGGTGATGTTCGCGTACATCTTCGGCCCGCTGCTGTTCGGTTGGTACGGTATCTTCCTCGGGCCGATGATTCTCGTCCTCGTCGTCCACTTCGTGGAGGTCGTCCTGCCGGAACTCATCGCTGGCAGACCGATTCAGCCGTGGGCAGTTGACCCGACGTACATCCGCGGCGACGAACCGCTTCCGCAACCGCCGCGCGACCCCGAAGAGGCGGTCAGCGCCGATATGGTCGGTGACGGCAGTGCGGGTACCGGCGACGAAGCGGGCGACCACGGCATCGAAACCCAAAGGGAAAACGACGAAAAGCCGTCTCCAGAACAGTAGTACCGCCCACCGCAGACGTATCGGCGGAGTAACTGCGACCCGCCTTAGCGGTCAACGAACTGCCGTTCCCACTCCTTTCGTTCGTCGATGTGGCTCTTTCCGTGGGCGGTGAGCGCGTAGTAGTTCGTCCGTTCGTCGCGTTTTCCTTTCTCCACGAGGTCTTTTTCGACGAGCGTGTCGAGGTTCGGATACAACCGTCCGTGGTGGACTTCCGTATCGTAGTACTGCTCTAAATCCTCTTGGATGGCCAACCCGTGCGGTTCGCCGTTTCCGGCGATTACGTACAGGATATCGCGCTGAAACCCCGTTAGTTCGTGCATCGTCAATATTGCCTATTTATGTCTGCATAGCATAAATATAACGGTTCCCGCACTTCTCAAACGGGAGTGTCTTTATCTTCGTGTGCCACCTTTGGGGAGATATGCCAGAAGAAGTCCTGTTCGAAACTGAGAACACACAGAGCCGAACCGAAATCGCCCAGTACCTTCGCACTGTCGCCGACAAACTCGACGGCGGCGGTTCGATTACGCTGAACGCGGGTAATCAGTCCGTCACGCTCGACCCGCCGACCAACCCCGTCTTCGAAGTGAAAGCCGAGCGCGAAACCTCGTCGTCCGGTTCGAGCGAGCTCAGCGTCGAGTTCGAACTCGAATGGAAAGAGGGCGACAGCGGTGGCAACGGCAGTGGTGGGTCGCTGGAAATCGAGTAAGTGACCTCTCGATAAAAATCCGCAAAATCCGCTTTTTGACCATCAAAACGGCGACAATACCGAACGCTATCGGTTCGCGTAGTACAGTATCGGTATTCATCGATATTCGTGGCAGAACAGTGCTGTCGCTTGGTAGGTAGCTTCGAAAGGAAAGCGGAACACGCGGGGATGAAAACACCCCGCGTACCGCTTGCCGCCCTGAATTGGTCCCCGCTGACGCTTCGGCCCTCCAAAGCGAAGCGTCAACTGCAACAAGACGGTGTAATGACTTAAAGGTAACGATTTAGATAACTCCTGCACCGATGTAGAAAAAAAGTCAGATATGCTCTTCTTCGAGAACCCAGCCGATAGCGCGCTTGTAGTAGGTGAACATCTGTCGAACGCCTTCGTGGTTCATCTCCTCGCTGTCGAGTTGTTCTGCGAGGTATTCGTACTGCTCTCGGATTTCGTCTTCGTCCCTCATGCGTGGGCGGGATTTCGTGTTTCAGCCGGTTAGCAGTATCGGCATCGCCAACGAGTTGCTGGTTACGTTGTCGTCGGTGTTGGTTACTGTTTTTTGCGTGGTAAACGACATTTCGTGGAATGCCACTCCTGTGTTTTTCTATTTATTCCTTCGTGCCGACAGGTAGCACCTCGGCAATGAAACCACCATCACAAGAAAATCGACCGTCGATGAAGAACTGTTTCAAACGAGTCGATTACAAGTCACGACTGCAATCAAACCGCAACCGCCCCGCACCGCGACAGCCACACACCTCCCCACCCGACTCCCTCATTCGCTTGCGCTCGTTTCGGTCATCCACCATCAAAGGCACGCTCTGATGAGCCGTTCGCTCGCTTCGCTCACGAAGACCTCGCGCGAACTCGGGCAGTCCTGAGGACTTTACATCCAAAGGACTGCCGAGGCACGCGCCATAGTGGTCATACAGATTTTTGGCAATTGACAATACAACATGGCGCGCGAAGGCGACTAAACGAGCGAAGCGAGTGAAGGAGTCGAGTGGGGAGGATGTGGGCGGTGGCGGTTCGATTGTAGTCGTGATTTGTAACCGCCTAGTTCGAAATACCCACCAACCAACAAACGACTCATCGGAAATGATTTTTCACCAACTAACAACCGAGTCACTTCCGCTCTAAACGCGAGAGTCCGTGCCAAATCGCGTCAACCATTTTCTCTTCTCCCTCCCCCGAAGAATCGTCCCATCCGCGGGCGAGTGCGTCCTCCAACACGGCAAGCGAATGATTCTCGAAGTTGTTCATCCCGCGAAACTCTTCGAGGGCGTCCCGCTCTTTATCCCCGAACTCCTCCGTGGGCGTCCCTTCGAAAAAACCGAGTTCGCCGAGCGTTTCGGCGACTTCGCTCGCGGTGTTCTCCGACAGCTCACGCGTTTCGTCGGGTTCCGCGCGTTCCAGCAAGGTCACGTCGTAGATTTTGAACACGCGCTCCAGTTCGTCGATTGGGGCCTCGTGGTCGTCCACGCGCACGTCAACCCAGCGGTCGTTTCGCCCGTCGTACCCGCCTTCCGGTTTGGCGACGTAAAGCGCCGCGCTCTGCTCGCCGCGCTTGTCGCCACCCGCGTCGTTGCCCGCGTGGAGCGCGGCGATGAGTCGCTCCGGGAGGCCGCCCTCGGTTTCCTCGAACGTCTCGGCCATGGCTTCGAGCGTCTCGCGGTTCTCCAAAATGTTCCCCTGCACCGTGTAGTCCTCGCCCTGAATGTCCCCCGCGTAGTCGAAACAGTCGTCGCCCGTGAAGGCGGAAACCGAGCCGTCCTGTCCGACGATGCCGACCTGCCGGGATTCGAAGTCGGGGTCGGCCCCGGTGAGTTCCATCACGACTTCGTCGGCGGGGCGTCCGTCCCGAAGCAGGTCGAGTCCGTCCGGCCCGTAGGCGACGTTGGCGTAGCTCTGTGTGGCGACCGCGCCTGCGTCGGCGTTGACGAAGGGGACGACGGCCCCGACGCCGACGAACTTCGATTGGACTGCGACACCGACCGCGTCCCGTTCGGGGTCGCGCGCGACGATGGAAAACGTCGATGGTCGTGGCATACGCGGGAGGATGCAGGCAATCCCGAAAAGCGTTGACCCTGCGGAAACGACCGCGAGGATATCTATTTCAAACCGTTCTCCTTTCTCGCGGTGAGCGGTTGGCGCGAAACGAGTTCGCAGTCGAACTCGGGATGTTCCGCGAAGTGGTGAACGAGCATGTGTCTCCGCCCGCCGGTCAATCCGCGTTCTCCGGCGCTTCCGGCGTTCCCGGTATCTTCAGCAGTGAACTCCGGCGGCAGTCGGTCGTACAGTTCTGCCAGCGCGTCGAAGTTCTGAAACACCTTTCGATGGCCGGACGAATCCGCGCCTCTACGCGAAACGACGTAGCTTCCGTCGTCGCGGTGTTCGCCGACAGTGTTGAAAAACTCGGTTCGTCGGGTCAGCGCCCGTCCGAGTGCTTCGCGTAGGCGGTCTGCCTCGCACCTGGAGAGTTCATGGCGTTCGCCGCGAACCAGCACCGAAACGCCGTTTTCGGTGCTTGTGACAGAAACACCGTTTTCGGTGTCTGTAGCGGAAACCGGTGTCTCACCGGAATTGCAGACATCGGTAGAATCTGCTGTGCGCGTGCTATCCGTGGCCGAGAATTTCTCGACCAGTCGCCGGGAGGCGACTTACTCTATCCTCCGAGTGGGTATCACTCGACATCGTGCTAATAGATAGTCGAAGACGACTGATAAAGCTACGGGGAGATTTGCGAGGAGGAGGCTGCTGGGGCGAGTCGAATCACCGACGGTCGAACCAAACCACGCCGGCCATCAGCAGGTTGTAGGCGACCAATCCGGCGGCGAGCACGCCCATACACAGTCCGACGAAGACGGCGACGACCGACACCGCCTCCACGCCCGCAACCATCAACGCGAGCAAAACGACGGTCATGAGCGCAAGCGGTGCCGCGTAGTCCGACCAGACGTCTGTGGAAATCGGCGCGCGAAGTTTCAGCAGCGGTTCTCGCCGTTCGTGTTTGCTCATGAATTAGTTTCCATTTCATATATAATTAAACTTCTGTCAGTTCGGGGCGGCCGCGTGAGAGTTTTCACCCCGGCAGGAGAACGGGAAGGCATGAAGATTCGAGGCACCCGCGAATGCCAAAACTGCGGCACGCAGTGGTCGTATTACGACACCGGAAGCGTGGCCTGTCCGACCTGCGAGAGCATGCAGAGCGTCGGACTGGAAGACGACCGCGTTCAGCACACTGACAGCGCCGTAACCCTCAATTTGACGGAGGCACGCGAAGCGGTCGATGAGCGTCCGCTCCGCGAGGTTTCTGCTCTCGTCGCGGACACCACGCGCGAGTACGCCAGAAAGCGCGGGTTCATCAACGGTGGCGAACTGCAACCGTTGGACGACACCTATCTCGTGGCGCAGGAACTCAGGCACATCGCGGACGTGTTCTCCCGCGCGCTGGAAATCAGTGACGACGAGGAACTGTACTTTTTCTCCCTGCTTCGCGGGGCGGACGACGGGGAACGTCCCTCGACGATGGACGTGCCGGACTCACTGCACGAAGTCCGCGGCCTCGCGGATGCAGAAGCGCTGCAGGATTATCACGACGAGATGAGCGATTGGGCGAGAGAACACGATGTGGGACGGGAGGGAAGAAATACGCTCGAAACCCTCGGCGAACACGTTCGTCGCGCTCGTGCGCTTGAAGGTGGTCTGGACATCGACACGGCGGACGCACTAGTGTCATCGACGTGTGAACTTGCGAGCTACCTCCGCGAGGGTGACGAAGACGCACTGGTCAGGACACGCGATACCCTCGGGCGAATCGAGTAAACGAGTATTTGGGTTGTTTTCCCTCATCAGATATGAACTGCCGATTTGATCTTCGAATCCAATGCTACAGTATCTGATAACATATTTTACTCATCTGAATTATAAAGATTAAAACTCGAAAAATCAGATGATTCTTCGAAGCATGAAACAATCACGACGGACGTTCCTCAAAGGCGCGACGGCAAGCATCGCAACGGTCGGCGGTATCGGCGCTCTCTCGGGAACGGGTGCCGCGGCGCGGTACTCCGTCGATAGCGACCTGACGAACACCGAGGACATTACCGGCAGTGACCTCGACTACGCCATTCAACAGGTTCGCTCCGACAGTCCACTCATCGGACTGGGAAGTACGTGGGTCGATGTCGGCAATCAGGAAGGCATCAACCCCGTCTACATGGTCGCCCACGCCGCATGGGAGTCCGATTGGGGAACCAGCAACATCGCGCAGGACAAAAACAACATCTACGGCTGGAAAGCCTACGATAATTGTCCGTACTCCTGTGCGGAATCGTTCTCCACCAAATCGGAATGCATCCAAGCGGTCATGCCCGTCATTCGAGACGAGTATCTGACGCCCGGCGGTGACCATTATTACTCGTCCTACGGCCCGACCCTGCGGGGCATGAATCAGGATTACGCGACCGACATCAGTTGGGCGGAGGGCATCCGCGACGTGATGAACTCGCTCGCAGACCACATCGACTTCGGTGGCGGCGACGACCCCGGCGGCGGCAACTACAGTTGGCCGATTTACTCGAACGGCGACCAAGGCGAGGCGGTGTACTCCATCCAATACCTCCTCGAACACCACGGCTACAACCTCCAGTACCACGACGGAATTTATGGCTCGGAAGTCACGAGCACCATCGAAAGCTTCCAGTCGTCGCAGGGACTCGCGGTTGACGGTGTCGTCGGGCCGAACACGTGGAGCGCGCTCATCGCCACGGTTCAGAGCGGAAGCGCCTACTGGCCGACCTACGCCGTGCAGCATCACCTGAACAACGACGAAGGCTACAACATCGCCGTGGACGGCGTCTACGGGTCGGAAACCGAGGGGGCCATCGAGAGCTTCCAATCCAGCGCGGGAATCGCCGTTGACGGCATCGTCGGGCCGAACACGTGGCAGGCGCTCGTGGACACCGGCAACTAAGCAAAACTGGCGGTCGTCCGGGTAAAATTCTTTTTCGGACGGGATTTAGGGCAGTTCGACGTCGATGCCCGCCTGCTGACCGGCGGCTTTGACCGTGTTGTAGAGCAACATCGCACGGGTCATCGGGCCGACGCCGCCCGGAACCGGCGTAATCGCGCCCACCTTCTCTTTCGCGCTGTCGAAATCCACGTCGCCGACGAGTTCGTACCCCTTCTCTGTCTCTGCATCGACCCTGTTCACGCCCACGTCGATGACGGTCACGCCGTCAGAAAGCATCGACCCGTCGATGAGTTCCGGGACGCCACAGGCCGCGACGACTACGTCCGCATTCCGCGTTTTTACGGCCAAATCGTCGGTGCGGGAGTGACAGACCGTCACCGTCGCGTTGCCGCCGTCGGCCTTCTGAATGAGTAGATTGGCGAGCGGTTTGCCGACGATGTTCGACCGACCGACGATGACGACGTCCTCACCCTCGGTGTCAATCCCCGCCGATTCGAGGAGTTTCTGGACGCCGTGGGGCGTACAGGGTTTGAATCGCGGATGTCCCGCGACCAGCATGCCGACGTTTTCGGGGTGGAAGCCGTCCACGTCCTTGGCCGGGTCGATTGACCGAATGACCTGCCGGGAATCGACGTGGTCGGGGACGGGCATCTGGACAAGCATCCCGTGAACTTCGGGGTCGTCGTTCAACTCTTCGATGGTGTCGTACAGTTCTTCGGCCGGCGCGTCGGGGTCGATTTCGACGTGAATGCCGTTGATGCCGACCTCCTCGCAGTCGCGCTGTTTCATCGAAACGTAGGTTTCGCTTGCGGGGTCGTCGCTCATGAGAACCGTCGCAAGTCCGGGTGTAACTCCTTCGTCTTTCAGCGCGTCGATACTCGCGCCGAGGTCGCCTCGAATCTGTTCGGCAACTAAATTCCCGTCGATGATGTCCGTCATTGGCAAATCATCCGGTACGAAGCTCCTTCAACATTCGGGTTCGTGCGTATTTTTGGTCTCAAAGACCACAATATATACACAATCCTGTTTATTGATGTGGACGAAAAACGTTTGTCACTGTCGTAACTACTGACTTCTCACCGATGCGACTGAATCCTGTCCACCTGCTCGCGGGGATGGAACTGATTCGTGGATTCGGTCTGGATTCGTATCCATCCCGGATAGATGGCAACAGTCACGTCCGCAAGCGATTTTCCGTCCGTGAAAACGATGTCCGCGCTTTTGAACCCGGCTAACTGTTCTGACATGCATGAGACTCACCGTGTGCGTAGTTAAGTCGAATGCATAGAAAATAGGCGAATCTGCGGATTTCGGATTACTCGTACAGCGGGTTCGCGTCGCAGAGCGCCTGCACTTCTTCCGCGACTTCTGCCTTGACGTCCTTGTCATCTATATTGTTTACTACGCGCGCGATGAGGTCACCGACGCGTTCGATATCCTCAGCGTCGAATCCGCGAGTTGTGAGCGCGGGCGTTCCCGCGCGGATGCCGCTTGCAACGAAGGGGGAACGCGTCTCACCCGGAACGGTGTTCGCGTTCAGGACGATTCCGACTTCTTCGAGCGCCTCTTCGGCGTCTTTTCCGGTTACGTCCTCGTGGGATTCGCGCAAGTCAACGAGCACGAGGTGTGTGTCGGTGCCGCCCGAGACGAGGCCGAAGCCGTGATCTTGGAGCGTTTCGCCGAGGACTTCCGCGTTCTCGACGGTTCGTGCGGCGTACTCTGCGAACTCGGGTTCGAGGGCTTCTTTGAATCCGACCGCTTTGCCAGCGACGTTGTGCATGAGTGGGCCGCCCTGCATACCGGGGATGACCGCCGAATCGACGGCGTCGGCGTACTCCTCGTTGCACATGATGATGCCGCCGCGTCCCGAACGAATCGTCTTGTGCGTCGAACCCGTTACGAAGTCCGCGACGCCGACCGGCGAGGGATGTTCGCCCGCCGCGACGAGGCCGGTGATGTGGGCGATGTCCGCGAGGTGGTACGCGCCGACTTCGTCCGCGGCCTCCTGAATCCGTCCCCATTCGACTTCGCGGGGGTAAGCCGAGTAGCCCGAAACGATGATGTCGGGTTCGAACTCGACGGCGTGGTCGTACAGCGCGTCGTAGTCGAGATACCCCGTCTCGGCATCGACTTTGTACTGTTCGACCTCGTACAGTTTTCCGGCGAAGTTGACGTGGTGGCCGTGGCTCAGATGACCACCGTGGGTCAGGTCGAGCGAGAGGATTTTGTCGCCGGGGTCGAGAACGGCGAGATAGACGCCCATGTTCGCCTGCGACCCGCTGTGCGGTTGGACGTTGACGTGTTCTGCACCCCAGAGTTCTTTCGCGCGTTCGATTGCGAGCGATTCGACGGTGTCGATGTGTTCACAACCGCCGTAATATCGTTCGCCGGGATACCCTTCCGCGTACTTGTTCGTCAAGGTGCTTCCCTGTGCTTCCAGCACTGCTTTGCTAACGAAATTCTCGCTGGCAATCATTTCCAGCGTGTCGCGCTCGCGTTCGACTTCCGCTTCGAGAGCGTCCGCGACTGCCGGGTCGACCGCCCGAACGTGGTCGTACTCCATGTGCAATCCCGCGACACCACGGCGTATAAATTTACCTTTCGCTGAGTAGGGGACGAATCCCCGACAGAAATATAAACTAACAGTGAGATAACGCTTCTATTACCGGTATGATTGAGTGGGAGGAAACGGATACCGGCCTTCGGGCGTTCGATCGGACGAAAACGGAGATTTCGGTAGGTGCGCCCGACTGGCAGAGTGGCGGGGAGGGATGGGACATCGATAGACCAATCGACGAAACCGTCTCCGGATACGCCTCAGAACTCCGGTTTCCGCCGAATATAGCGACGATTACCGATGTTGAATCGGGCGAGCGACATCATCACGGAAGCGATACCGAGATTCTCAATCTTCCCGACGGAGAATATTTAGCGAACATCCACGGAAACGTAAAGACGTATCTCCGATTTTCCGGGCCAACCACGATTCAGAAAACGTGTGATTTCGATGCGTTAATTGTCTCTTTCCACGACAGGATTCCAGTAACGCTCGGGTTTCGGAGCCATCATGAAATCCCAGTCGATACGATAACGATTCCCCCGACGACGGAGGGGTTGGCGACGGCAATTTCGTACGCTTCCTCGTCACACAAAGTAACTGGGCCAAACCGTTCATTCCCGACGCTTCGAGGACATCCACCGCGGTTCGAACTAGGTAATGAACTGCAAATTCCGGAACCGGTTCGTGAAAACAAAAAAGATGCGGGTATCGAACTCCGGGTTCCCGATGACTTTCGAACCCTGTTCGTCACTGCGCCGCTAGCGTACTACCTACAAGCGGAGGTCATCGTCGAAAACCGAACCGCACCGGTTCTCAAGGCACCGTCCGTCAATTTCACGTACACGTTCAGTCCACTCCCGGACTATCAGCACGAAGTCGCGGAGATGCTCCGGCAGGTGTTTTTCCTCGACTGTCTCGTCCGCAACGCAGGACCATATCATTGGAATCTCTCGGAAATCTCGCTTCTGGATGGCCTTGAAATCGACCCGGACACGATTTACGACTCGGCACCTGCCCAACAGCTCGTCGCCTACGACCTCTGTGAGTTCGAGCGAATCGACGACGAACTGCCGGATTGGCACCTCTCGATGTACGTCGAACCGTCGGTAGAGAACGTCTCGTCGCTCCCCTACCTGCTTGCAAACCTCAGTCTCATCTACCTTCCAAACTCATCGAATCTCAATCGAAACGAACTGTTGGATGCCTCGCTCGGCGACTTCTATCGCAACGCGCCGAACAAATCCAATGCCTCCCAGCGCGCGACTGCTGGCGGGGGTTCGTACCGAGCACCGCGGGCGGAAGACGTCAACTCCGTTGAGCGAATCAATCCGACGCTGCATCGCGGTCGAGTTCACGGATGGCTCGCCGAGGGCGTTCCGATTGACGTATTCAAAGCCAACCCGGCCGCCTACGAAAATCGGTTCGAATATTTCGACCGCGCGAGCGACGACATCGAAGTGATACTTGTACTGAACGACGAGGACATGGGCGACGAACACGAAGACGCCACAGACATCTATCTCGACCGCGCGGAAGACCTTTCTATGGAAGTCACCATCCACGAGGATTTGACGCGCGACGAACTCGCCGAGTTGTTGGAGACGCCGTCCGACTACGTCCACTACATCGGTCACTGCGAAGAAGACGGACTTCGATGCACGGATGGCAATCTCTCGGTCGAGAACATCGAGGAAAGCAAGGTGCAGACGTTCTTCCTCAACGCCTGCGGGTCGTACTACGAGGGAATGGAACTAATTAGAAAAGGAAGTGTTGCGGGGGCGGTTACGTTCAACAAAGTGCTGAATAAGCAGGCGGCAAAAGTCGGGGTTTCGTTCGCACGACTGCTGATTAACGGGTTCAGCATCCAACACGCGCTTCAGCTCGCGCGACGGCGCATCATGATGAACAAAGATTACGCCGTCGTCGGTGATGGGACGCACACATTGGCTCAATCCGAAAATTCCCATCCATATCTAGGGAGTGTAGAACGAGTTGGGGAACAGTTCCGTCTAACGTTCAAGTCCCTCTCTATCTCAATGGCGGGTGGTTTCTATGAACCGTACATAGATGTAAACGAGATGTTGTATTTATACGGCAACGATACCTCGTTTGTTCTGACTGTAGACGAACTACAGTCTTTCCTCAAACGAGGTGAAATGCCGATTCTGTACAATGCAGAACTGTACTGGTCGGAAGAGGATGAACTACTTGAACAAATTAGGTTGTGTTAGGGCCCGTGACCGCTTCCAACCCCTGCAAGCGGGTCTACGACGGTACCTTGGAGGTAGGTATAACTGAACATCAACCCGAAAGCCGCGTTCATCGTCTTTGGATGTCGAACAAACCACTCTCGAATTTTATCCCGCATGACATATGTTGATACTTCACATCCATACTTCATTCTTTCGGACTGTTCATGGGGACTGTAATTGGTAATTAGCGATTACTCTCCGTATTTATCTTAAGAGCGCCGTTCAGCAACGCCTGTGTGTGACGAAAAATTCAATTTTTCGCCGTCTCCACTCCTCTCCAAACGGATTACCGAAGTTATAAAATTCCGAAGAGTTTCTGGTTTTCAGGGTGGTATTATTGGAATCACACGATTATAATTACAGCATTGACTAATTGTTCATGCTATATAACCTATGATTTCCGTCGATTTTGAGCGTTAAAATTAAATAGATGAATCTCGTCCCTCCGAATATGGAAACAAAATCGAACCTCTTGAACCAAAGCGTCCACGAAATCCTTCGTGCCGTCATCGACGAAGGGCCAGAAGTCATGGTTGTCGTCAACCCATCCGGTAGCGCCATCGAAGAACTCATCGACGCCGCAACCGAGTACGACGGCGACCTCCCCGAGATGCGCATGCTCGCGGACGAGGGCACGCTCAAAGACGTGATGGAAGACTTCATCATCGCCAGCAACGCCGCAGACCTCATCGACGAGGGTGCGCTCACCCTCCGCACGACGGACGATTCCTCCGGGAACTCGCTCCTCGTCACCGACAATGTCGTCATCGCACTCGTCACCGCGGGCGACCGCGTGGGCGGACTGACCTCCGACGACGACGAGTTCGTCGACGCGGCCTACAGCACCTACACGTCGCACTGGGAAGACGCGAGCGACTTCTCGCTCCGCACGCCGCCAATCACGCGCGTCCGCGAGACGCTCGGCGACGAAATCAGCCCCGAGGCGGAAGACGACTTCAACAGCGTCCTCTCCTCGCTCGAAACCGCCCGCGGAGATGGCGACGGTCTGGACGAAGTGACCATCAGCCTCCTCGTCGCGGCGAAAAACGAAGCCCTGCTCTACGACATCAGCAAATGGGGCGAGGACGTCGGCATCGCAAGCAAAGCGACGTTCTCCCGCACGAAGACGAAGCTCGAAGACATGGGCCTCATCGGCACGGAGAAAGTGCCAATCGACGTCGGTCGCCCACGCCTCCGACTGAAACTCGCCAACGACGAGCTTCAGACGGCGGACACCGACCAGCTCGCGAGCGTCGCACAGGGCATCCTGCACTAACTCCCGCTGCCAAACTTTTCCGTTTTTTCACGGTCGCCAGCGATAGCTATCCGTCGTGTTTTTGCCATCTCCCCGTCTCGTCCCGCGCATGAGCAACTTGCTGGGCGTCGTCGGAACCGGCCCCGCGACCGACGCCGTAACCGCTGCGCTTTCCGAGACGGATGGAACCGTTACCGAAATCGAGGCAGACGAAGTAGCAGACGTCGATTTCGCTGTGGTCGTCGGCGAAGTCGGGTCGAAACGATTTGCACGCGCAAATCGTTCCGGAACCCCGTGGCTCGCCGTGGAACTTGGCGGAGTCGGTGGCCACGCAGCCTCGGATGTCGATGCCGCAGTGTCGAGCTTCGCGCCCGACACTGCGTGTTTCGACTGTCTTCGTGCGCGCGCCGCAGCAAATGCGGAGGAAACTGACGAGACGGACGAAAAAATCGATACTGCGACGGTTCGATTCGCCGGGGCGCTCGCCGGACGCGAAGCGGTAACGCTTCGCTCCGGCGGGCAGTCGCCGGTTCTCGGTGGTGTCGTTGAAATCCCGCACGCGCAACGCCGATTGCTCCCGGTGCCGAACTGCCCCGCGTGTGGCGAGAACCGTAATCGAACCCTCGGTATCGACCACACCGAGCGGACGCTGGACGAGGCGGTTTCGCACGCCGAAATTGCGCTGGACGAGCGCGTTGGCATCGTCCAATCACTCGGGGAGGTGTCCTCGTTTCCGGTGCCGTACTATCTGGCGAACATCTGTGAGACGACGGGATTCAGCGACACGCAGTGCGCCGAGCAGTCGGCGGGCGTCGCGGGCGACTGGGACGAGGCGCTGATGAAGGCGCTGGGCGAGGGGATGGAACGTTACTGCGCGGGCATCTACCGCGAATCGGAGTTCGGCGTGGCTCGTCCGTCGGTTCTCGACGACGCGATTTCGCCCGCGGAGTTCGTCCGCCCTGCTGGATGGGAGGAATCGGGAAATGTCGAACTCGCGTGGGTTCCAGGGCGAAATCTGGAAACTGGCAATCCGGTTCATCTCCCGGCGGAGTTCGTCCATTTTCCGCCGGCCAATGCGCGATTCAAGCCTGCCATAACGACTGGATTGGGGTTGGGTAACTCGACCACGGAGGCCCTACTGTCCGGGTTGTACGAGGTAATCGAGCGCGATGCGACCATGCTCGCATGGTACTCCTCGTTCGAACCGCTCGGTCTGCACGTCGAGGACAAGGGCTTCGAGGAACTGACGAAGCGTACGCGTGCGGAGAATTTGGATGTCACTGCGCTGCTCGTCACTCAAGACGTGGACGTACCAGTCGTCGCTGTCGCCGTACATCGTGACGACGAGTGGCCGAAATTCGCACTCGGGTCGGGCGCGAACCTCGACCCGGATTCCGCGGCGCGGTCTGCGCTCGCGGAGGCACTCCAGAATTGGACGGAACTGCACCTGATGGGGCCGGACGAGGCTGAAAACGCCGAGGGTTCGATTGCCCACTACGCGGACTTCCCGAAACCGGTTCGGGAGTTCGTCGCGCCGGAAACGACGATTCCGAGCGAAAGCGTCGGGAAGTCGGTTCCCGCAGGAACCGACGAACTACAGGCGGTCGTTTCGCGGGCGAGCGAAGCATTCTCGGTGTACGGTGCTCGTCTCACGACGCGAGACGTGGAATCGCTCGGTTTCGAGGCGGTTCGCGTCCTCGCTCCCGAGGCACAACCGCTGTTTACCGGGGATTCTTTTTTCGGCGAACGCGCTCGAACCGTGCCGGGTGAACTCGGTTTCGATTCGAAACTTGACAGGAAACCGCATCCGTATCCGTAGTTCTTCGTTTCTCGTTGATTCGAATGAGTTGCGCTATGCTAGCGAAACACACAGGATTTATATTAGATGTGGTCGTAGCTATCGTAGTGGTGGACTATTAATCATGCATAATATATGTTACACGTCGGATTTGGTGATAGTATGACGACGGAGTTCGACCTAACCTGCGCGACGTGTGGTTCATCCCTGTCGAAAAAGAGCGTTTCAGTTGACCGACTGGGCTTTCGCAACGTCGGGTCGGTCGATGTCGCGGCGTGTGCAAACTGCGGCGACCAGTACTTCCCGGAATCGACGCTCGAACGACTTCGTTAGACTCCGAAGACGACGCTAGATTCCGAACGCCGCCCGGAGCATGTCGCGCGTGCCGGGACCCAGACCGACTGCCAGAATTGCAATGAGCAAGAGAATCGCATAGCGTGGACTTTCTTCGAAGATTTGCTCGTCGAACACCCAGACAACGGCGACCGCGGCGACGATTTTCACGAGCAAGAACGGCCACGCGGTGCCGATAACCGACGTTATCGAACTCGGGAGAACTGACGACGTGATGTCCACGATTCCCTGATTAACCGGGTGTTTCGCGGTGTACTCGCCCGCGAGTCCGAGTTCAAGCGCCCAGTCGAGGACGGCGACGTTGGCCACGCCGTCAACGGCGTGACCCCAGATGATGACCGCGCCGATAGCCCCGGTTCCGGCGTTGATACCGGGTTCGAATCGCTCGATTGCCAACCACGTAAGCGCGGTGACCACCGTCGCACCGACGAGGACGACGGTGAGAATTTGTGGATAGAAGCCGACCACCTCGGTCGTGACGGTGAGATAGAACAGATAGCCAATCGTGGCCGCGAGCACCACCGTCCCGATTCCAGCGAGGGAATATTCGTACCCGTCGAGAATTCCCTTGCGGGCCGCTGTGACGCTCACGACGACGGCAAGGAGCGTGATAGCGAAGACGGTGAAGTAGATTATCGGGCTGATGATGAGCGTGTTCCACGGGAACGGAATCGCACCGCCGCCGACCTGCTGGAGTGCGTTGTCGGCGTCCTCGACGACTCGGAGTGCCCCGCCGAACAGCATGAAAGGAAAGAGGGCATAGAAGAGACTCTTGTCCCGTCCGATGCCGAGTCGGCGGAGGAGGAACACGAGTCCGACCAGTGCGACGATGAGCGTCACGGCATAGCCGATTTCGGAGACGAGGGTGTAGCCCGGTTCCGCAACTGGTTCCGGAAGTGTCGCGCAGGTTCCGGCGTCGGAGACGAGTCTCGTCGTTCCATCTTCGCGGACTGCACACGGTGCGTTTTTCGCGTCGGCGACCACCGGCCCCCAAAAGTAGTGCCAAATAAAGCCGTCGTACACCTGTTTCGGGAACGCGAGCGCACCACCGACCAGTGCGACGATGGCGGCGGCGATGGCACCCGCCCACGTCCGTTCGTTGTCGATTCCTTCGCTTGCGGTATCCATATCGCACGAACCGGAGCGAGTGGGTTTTACAGTTCCGATATCGTTACTCTTCGTTGTCGATTGAAAGCGGCAGTTCTTCGCTTTCGAACGGCGACCCGAGGACGACCATCGTCTGGGAACGCGAAAAGCCGTCCATCTGGGCGATTCTGTCGAACATCAGTTCGCGAAGACTATCCGCGTTTTCGGCGTACACGCGCGCCATCACGTCCCACGACCCTGTCGTGAGATGCACTTCCTGAATCCCGTCGATGTTTTCGAGCTTTTTCAGGGTGTCTTTTTCTCGACCCTGTTCGACGCGAAGGCCGATGAAGGCAGAGATGCCGAGCGAGATTTCCTTCGGGTTTACGTTGGCGTGATAGCCGGTGATTACGCCTGCTTCTTCCATCCGGTTGACTCGGTCGTGAACTGTCGCACTGGACATGTCGATTTGGCGGGCGATTTCGCTGAACGGCGTTCGTGCGTCGTTTTGGAGTGCTTTGAGAATAGCGCGGTCCGTATCATCCAGCTTCATATCGCTACCGAAATGCCCCACTAATAAATATTTGTACCACTCGCCGTAGTGTGATTGCAGTATTCCGAACTGGAACTGACTCCCGTCCTACTTTCCACAATGCGCTTCGGCCTCACGGGCCGCGGCCAGCACCTCGGCGTGCGCCTCGCCGTTTGACGCCACCAGCCCTCTGCTCTCGGTCGTCCACGGTTCGCCGTGAATGTCGGTCACCTGTCCGCCCGCCTGCCGAACCATGTGGACGCCCGCGACGGAGTCCCACGGGTTCGGCGCGATGTTCGTAATCGTTCCATCCAGTGCGCCGCTGGCGACCATCCCGAGGACGATTTGCGCACAGCCGAACCGCCGCATGTCGCCGAATCGCTCCACGATGCCGCGCGTCGTCGCGGCGTACTCGTCCCGCCGGTCGAAATCCCACCAAATCGTCGGACAGACTGTGAACGTCTCCGGGTCGGTGCGGTCGCTGACCGACACCCGCTCGCCGTTCAGATACGTTCCCTCGGAGTCTACGGTGTACACGTCGCCCAGTGCAGGACAGACGTTGGCGGCGGCAACCGTCTCACCGTCGCGCACCGCGGCCACGCTGGTCGTCCAAATCGGAATCCCGCGGACGAAGTTGTTCGTCCCGTCGATTGGGTCGATTATCCAAACGTCGCCCGCTTCCGGGACTTCTTTCAGTTCGTCGTCTTCCTCGCCGACGATTGCGTCGTCGGGGTATTCGTCGTGAATGACTTCGATAACGCGGCGTTGGCTCTGGCGGTCTGCCTCCGTCACCACGTCGGTTTTGTTCGATTTCGTTTCTACCGCGATGTTGTTCCGAAAGCCCTCTGCTGCGATTTCGCTTCCCGCGGTGGCAGCGCGTTCTGCGAGTTCGAGTCGCGCGTTCGCATCGGTCATGCTGTGAGAGGTGTGGTGAGATGGAAAAGGAGTGTCGTTTTCGGTGTGACGGATTCATCGCAGGGTTCGGTGCGCCGGGTTCAGATTCGGAACGTTTTAAGTCACCCAGCGTGGAGTAAAAACTGCGTGCGAGGGTAGCCAAGCTCGGCCAACGGCGGCGGACTCAAGATCCGCTCCTGTAGAGGTCCAAGGGTTCAAATCCCTTCCCTCGCACTCATAACAGAGTGCAGGAAGACCGCATCGGAGCGCTCTTCCCTCGCAAAAACCTCAAACGGGCCAATAAACAGGCTCTCGCAAAACCTTCTACGACGTGGACTACTCCGGTAGAGAGTTCTTTGCTGTGGAATTGGTGTTTTTGGTATTGCTGTTTCGCCTGTAACTGATGGTTTTGAATCACCATTGTCGCTAACTACTCCCGACTCCAAACGAAGCCCTCACTCACTCCGGTCGTTCGCCCTTCATCCAGCAGGGATCGCCACCGCAGTCTCCCCACTCTTCCCCGCCAGCGCGGAAATGCACTCGGTGTTCGCTTCGCTCACCCCTCGTGCGAACGCGCTGGCGCAACCATGCGGCAGGTCAGTCAAACGACACGGCGCGCGCTGGCGAGACTTTGAGGAGTTCACCTCCGAGAAGTCGAGACAAAACCGCGCGAGGGATGAGCATCGCAGGGAGTGAAACGACCGAGAAGCGCAGTCGGTTGGGGAGGCATGTGGCTGTCGCGGTGCGGTGGCGGTTTCAGTAGAGTCGTGATTACCTAGCACGAATCTCACTGACTAGCACGAATCTC
>NZ_JDTH01000003.1 GCF_000710615.1 Haladaptatus cibarius D43
GTCCTTTTCGCATTGCTTTTTATAAATAGCAAAAAACCCACCACGAGCGCTAGCGCTCGTGGTGGGTAATGAATGAAAGTATGAGTGGGAGGCGGCGAATCAGATTTCCCAGAGGCTCGCGCACTCCAGTACTGACCGAAACGCAGACAGGCTTAACTACCGTGTTCGGGATGGGTACGGGTGTGGCCCTGTCGCTCTGGCCGCCTTAACGTCAACTCACGGAATCGAACCGTGACTGTGGATACCAATCGTTGATGGTTCGGACAACCGTATGTAGTGTATGTGCAATCCAGTTTGCGCCTGGACTCACACGCGTGTGCGTGTGAATTCCAATATGCGGTATGATTGTGTGGCATTGACCTGTTAGTGCTCGCGGACTGAACGCCTCGTTGCCTCGGCGCGTACATCCCGAGTCTATCGAACTCGTCTTTTACGAGTGGTCTCAGGTGGTATCTCTTTTCCAGGTGGGTTTCGAGCTTAGATGCGTTCAGCTCTTACCCCGTGGTGCGTGGCTGCCCAGCACGCGCTCTTTCGAACGACTGGTACACCAGTGGCACCCATTCGTAGTTCCTCTCGTACTATACGAACGTTCCCGTCAGATACCGTAACACCCCCAATAGATAGCAGCCGACCTGTCTCACGACGGTCTAAACCCAGCTCACGACCTCCTTTAATAGGCGAACAACCTCACCCTTGCCCGATTCTGCACGGGCAGGATGGAGGGAACCGACATCGAGGTAGCAAGCCACCGGGTCGATATGTGCTCTTGCCGGTGACGACTCTGTTATCCCTAAGGTAGCTTTTCTGTCATCAATGGCCCGCATCAAGCAGGCTCATTGGTTCGCTAGACCACGCTTTCGCGTCAGCGTCCCTCGTTGTGTAGGACACTGTCAG
Organism: Haladaptatus cibarius D43; assembly: GCF_000710615.1. Classification (NCBI taxonomy): domain Archaea; kingdom Methanobacteriati; phylum Methanobacteriota; class Halobacteria; order Halobacteriales; family Haladaptataceae; genus Haladaptatus; species Haladaptatus cibarius. Next base: position 895 of record NZ_JDTH01000003.1, read on the forward strand.
ACTTCCTTATGCTCTTGCGCTCTTCTCCGAGTCTCCGACTCGGGTGAGGAAATCTTGGGGCGCGCTCGATATCTTTTCGAGCGCGTACCGCCCCAGTCAAACTGCCTGGCTACCGGTGTCCTCCGCCAGGAGTGAGAGTCACAGTCACTACCGGGTAGTATTTCACTAATGCCTCGGCGGCCCGCTAGCGCGGGTGCCTGTGTAATGGCTCCTACCTATGCTGCACAGTAGCGACCGTGTCTCAGCGACAGCCTGCAGTAAAGCTCTATAGGGTCTTCGCTTCCCCTTGGGGGTCTCCAGACTCCGCACTGGAACGTACAGTTCACCGGGCCCAACGTTGGGACAGTGACGCTCTCATTGATCCATTCATGCAAGCCGCTACTGAAGCGGCAAGGTACTACGCTACCTTAAGAGGGTCATAGTTACCCCCGCCGTTAACGGGTCCTTCGTCCCATTGTACTGGGTGTTCAGATACCCGCACTGGGCAGGATTCAGTGACCGTACGAGTCCTTGCGGATTTGCGGTCACCTATGTTGTTACTAGACAGTTGGAGCGTCCGAGTCACTGCGGCCTGCCTTTATACAAGGCAGGCATCCCTTATCGCGAACTTACGGGACTAACTTGCCGAATTCCCTAACGTCGGTTGATCCCGACAGACCTTGGCTTTCACCGCCAGAGTACCTGTGTCGGATCTCGGTACGATTAACACACTCACCTTTTCACGGGCCCCGGGTACCATCGACTTGCGCTATCTCAACATTCACCCGCTTCCTGCCATTACGGCTTCCACGGATTTTGATGATTCGACCGGGCGAAAGCCCGGTTCGATGTTTCCTGAGGCGTCGGCTTTGAATGGTGTTAGCACTGGAATATTAACCAGTTTCCCTGTTGTCTCACTCGAATTGCGATGAGACTTAGGATCGGCTAACCCTCAGCTGATAAGCATTGCTGAGGAACCCTTACTCGTTAGGTCGTCGGGGTTCACACCCGACTAACGCTGCTACTATGGCCAGGATTTTCTATACTGAACGGTCCATACGAATTCTCACCCGTACTTCCACCCATTCAGAATGCCAACCTACTGGATCACTCGATCAAGAGTGCCGCTAGGTCTCGGTGATGCACTTGAGCCCCGATCATTTTCGGCGCCGCAAACCTCGGCCGGTAAGCTGTTACGCTATTCTTAGAGGGTAGCTGCTTCTAAGCTCACCTCCCGGCTGTTTAGGGCTTGCGACCACCTTCAATCGCACTTAGCGCATACTTGGGGACCTTAACCCAGCTCTGGGTTGTCTCCCTCACGGTACACAGGCTTACCCCGCGCACCGGATTCCCCGCGTCAACAACGTCCGTAAGTTTGGAGTTTGACAGGGAGGCCGACTCCTCTCGGAGGCGGCGTTCCCAATCGGTCGCTCTACCTCACGGACTATCTCTACGGAGGTCATGCTTCGACATGTGTCGGTTGGAACCAGCTGTTGCCGGATTCGATGGGCCTTTCACCCCTACACATAGGTCACGAGAGGGTATTGTAGGACACCAACTCTAGCAGGCCTCCACGTGGCTTTCGCCACGCTTCGCCTTGCCCATGCGTAGATCATCCGGTTTCGGGTCGTACCCCAATGACTCCCCGCCCTTGAAGACGGTGACCCTCGCGCAAAGCGCTGCGGTCGTATTGGTTTCCCTGTGCCTGCCCCGATACTCGGGTTAGGCTCGCCATTATGGTACACTCCCTGGCTCGTTTTTCAAAACGTACGACAAGACATCGGCTCCCAACAGTTCCTACTGGGGGTTTGCACCCGGTTCGTTTTCTGTTGGGCCTTGTATGCCCTGTCGCTCCATCGCCACTTGATTTCAGGCCCTATTTCACCTCTCTTTTCGAGGTGCTTTTCAGCGTTCGCTCACGCTACTTGTTCGCTATCGGTCTCAAGACGTATTGAGTCTTCGCGGTCGATGCCCGCGAGATTCACAAGGGATTTCCGACCCCTGCTACTCGGGAACTGACGCACAGCGTACTGGACTATCGTACGGGATTGTCACCCTGTTTCATGCTCCGTTCCAGAAGACTTCTGATAGTTGTTCGGCTGATGAATGTCAGTCCATACACCACATTGCCCGTGTGGGCTTCGGTTTGGACTGTATCGAGTTCACTCGCCGTTACTAACGATATCGCGTTTGCTTTCTTTTCCTGCCGATACTGAGATGTTTCAGTTCTCGGCGTTCCCCATTGCGCGAAGCAATTGCGGTGGGGATTCCCATTCGGAAACCTGCAGTTCTTAGTCTTCGTGCGACTCCCTGCAGCTTTTCGCAGCTTGACACGTCCTTTGTCGGCGCTTGAGCCGAGCCATTCACCAAGTGGCACAGTAGCCACGTAATAATAATTGGATTGGATTCACTGTAATAACTCACACGTGTGTGAGTCCAGTGGACGCCTGGATTGCACGTACATACGGTTGTCATCGCACGACACAGTGGTCGCTGAGTGCGTGCGTCGAACCCTTCCCAACC
>NZ_JDTH01000004.1 GCF_000710615.1 Haladaptatus cibarius D43
TTAGGAGGTGATCCAGCCGCAGATTCCCCTACGGCTACCTTGTTACGACTTAAGCCCCCTTGCGAAGCCCAGATTCGACCATCGCCTGATGGCCTCATCCGGACCTCACTCGGGTGCTTTGACGGGCGGTGTGTGCAAGGAGCAGGGACGTATTCACCGCGCTCTGCTGAAGCGCGATTACTACCGAATCCAGCTTCATGAGGGCGAGTTTCAGCCCTCAATCCGAACTACGACCAAGTTTCGGAGATTACCGTCCCCTCTCGGGGTTGGAACCCATTGTCTTGGCCATTGTAGCCCGCGTGTAGCCCAGCACATTCGGGGCATGCTGACCTACCGTTGCCCGTTCCTTCCTCCGCTTTAGCAGCGGCAGTCTCCGTAATGTACCCAGCCACCACAAGGGTGCTGCTGGCAATTACGGACGCGGATCTCGCTCGTTGCCTGACTTAACAGGATGCCTCACGGTACGAGCTGACGGCGGCCATGCACCTCCTCTCAAAAGCTCTAGTAAGCTCATCAAACTGACCGTCACAGCTATTGTCGGTGCTGGTGAGATGTCCGGCGTTGAGTCCAATTAAACCGCAGGCTCCTCCGGTTGTAGTGCTCCCCCGCCAATTCCTTTAAGTTTCATCCTTGCAGACGTACTTCCCAGGCGGCTCGCTTACGTCTTCACTGTGGCACAGCACAGGCTCGTAGCCTGTGCCACACCTAGCGAGCATCGTTTACAGCTAGGACTACCCGGGTATCTAATCCGGTTCGTGACCCTAGCTTTCGTCCCTCACCGTCGGGTCCGTCCTCCCAAGGTGCTTTCGCGATCGGTGGTCCGTCTAGGATTACAGGATTTCACTCCTACCCCAGACGTACCCCTTGGGTCTTCCGGCCCCAAGCCAGCTGGTTTCCGCCGGACGCCTGCTCGTTGAGCGAGCAGATTTCCCGACGGACCTGTCTGGCAGGCTACGGACGCTTTAGGCCCAATAAAATTGGCCATCACTCGAGCTGCCGGTATTACCGCGGCGGCTGGCACCGGTCTTGCCCAGCTCTTATTCGTGTACCACCTTACGATACACAAAAGCGAGGACTATATGCCCTCGCACTTGGAGTTCCCTTATCGCACTGTCGTGCAGTGTAAAGTTTTCGCGCCTGCTGCGCCCCGTAGGGCCTGGATTCTTGTCTCAGAATCCATCTCCGGGCTCTTGCTCTCACAACCCGTACCGATTATCGGCACGGTGGGCCGTTACCCCACCGTCTACCTAATCGGCCGCAATCACATCCTATAGCGCCGGAGCGTTTCCGGCTCCCCGTATTCAAACGTAGGAGCGTTATCCAGTATTAGCCTCAGTTTCCCGAGGTTATGCTGGTCTATAGGGTAGTTTGATCACGTGTTACTGAGCTTTCCGCTACGAATCTAAGTTCGT
>NZ_JDTH01000005.1 GCF_000710615.1 Haladaptatus cibarius D43
CCGTCTACCTAATCGGCCGCAGCCACATCCTATAGCGCCGGAGCGTTTCCGGCCCCCTGTGTTCAAACGTGGGGGCGTTATCCAGTATTAGCCTCAGTTTCCCGAGGTTATGCTGGTCTATAGGGTAGTTTGGCCACGTGTTACTGAGCTTTCCGCTACGAATCTAAGTTCGTGCAACTAGCATGGCTAAATCGAACTCCAATAGCAATGGCCTCCGGCAGGATCAACCGGAATGGTTTCCGAGCATAAAGCTCGGTGGGTCTGGCGGAGACACTATGCGTAATGCATTGTGTGCTATGTGTCCGTCGTTCGACGACCCCGAACCAACTATCTGGACGGGTGTCACCGAACTACCAGGGCTAACATCAGATTCCATCGTGTACGGCTGACCGCAGGGGTGGAATCCTCATTTCCTTCGGACTTGATTGAAGGCGGAGAAGGGTATTAAACCCTTCGAACCTTCGTTGTCCGAGATTGCGAAGCGGTTTGAACGCTTCGCAGATCGCGTGTGGAGTCTTTCTTCGCGTTCATATCCGACGCCCCGTTTGTACTTAAGGGCGTCGGATTTCGCTCGTCCTCGGCGAGTGTCGCCGAGGGCGCGTGTCACATCCAATCCGAATCGCCTTGTATAGTTAAAGGCACCGGATTGGATGTGTTTTGGGCGTCCCAAACCGCGGGACGCCGCCGACATTACATCCGAATGCTCCTATACACTTAAGGGCATTGGATTGGGTTTTCTTTCGCCCGACTCCGACTTTCAGCCGCGATGGCATGGGAGTCAGGCGGTCACCCGATGGGAGACCACCGTGCGACCTTCGCATTTGTACGAATGGCAGGCATACATTTAAGCCCGTCGAATGAGATGTTCTTTGGGAAGTCTCAGCACGTCACACATGGTAATCGCAGAATAACGACCACGACAGTGTGTTTGTAATGGTTCCATACGCGTGCGAAAGTACACTATAATATATTGTATCAGAGATGTATTGGACGATGAATTTCCGTTCAGTGAGTTTTAGCAACGGATTTCAGCCGAATACAGTTACAATGAACGTACGGGTCTGAGGATACCTCGTACCAACTCAAACGGAACAGCGTTTTCGGGAATCTACTTCTGTCGCGTCACAAAAATCAGCCAAAAGTCGTCCAAAAGAAGAACAGTCATGCCGAACAACTGCTCGCGCGCGTTCTGCTGGAATCCACGAATCCAGAAACTGTAGTATCAATTCGTCACCTGATTCGAACCCGAACCAATATATAGATTCACGGATATAGCCGTAACCGGAGTATCTGAATGTCATCAACATCAGCAGACCACGAGAAAAGCGTCTGTTGCGTCGTCGAATCGTTCGAACAAATCGGGTCGCAGTGGCGACTCGTCGTCCTCCACGACCTCCAAGACGGTGAAAAGCGGTTCAACGAACTCAAACGCTCCACGGGGGCAAGTTCTCGGACACTGTCACGCGTGCTCGACGACCTCGGCGAGATGGGGTTCGTCAGCCGTCGAACAGAGGCCGATGCACCGATTGCGACCTACTACAGTTTGAGCGACAAGGGACATTCGCTCGCCCCTGTTTTCGACGAAATAGGAACGTGGGCCGACGAGTGGCTGTAATTTCGTAAACCTCACAGAGCGAGAACGTGGAGCAGTTGCGATCGGGCTACGAACGAGATGATAGCGTAGCCTCCTCGCCGAGGGGTAGGCTTCCCGGAGACGGGGGCGGATTTCGCCGACGATGTCGGAGTCATACGTCCAAAATCCGTAGAATCGGTTCGGTTCGCGCTCTTCCGCCAACAGAGCACAGTCGGTTGCTCCATCGGGGGCGTCGAAGACCACGAACCACGTTTGTTTGATTTCTTTTTCCTCAGTTGCGTGAATCGCAAGCGAAGATTCCGGAAGGTCACAGTCGAGGGAACCGTAGACGTGTGCCTCACAGCCCGATTCTACGATTTTTTCGTACAGGTTCCACTAGTCGCGCAGAAGCGAGAGTCGCTCGCGAGAATCATTCGGCGCTTACAGTAGGATGTAAACACGGTATCGTCAACGTGCGTAAGCACCTCGGGGTGCGGAAGCGAGTCGAAATCGGTCGTATCGAGCAGTTTCCCTTCGAATGCGAGGGCCTCTCGGCGATCGGAAAGAGGAGACGCAGCGAGATATTCTGCACCCTTGTGGAGGACGGCGAAATCCCGTGGTAGTCTGTCCTCCGTTTGCTCCTGTCGAACCGCGACGTTCTGTACCGCGAAATGAGTCTCGATGTCTTGGAAGGCGTGTTGGGAACGTCCGAATTGAACACCGTGAGCGTCTTCTCACGGGATTCGATACTCCCGAGAATATCCATCAGTGTCATCTGGTATCGGTTCACTGGTAGTAACGGATTGGTGATAAACATTCACCTACAGCAGGGCTAATAGAGTCTGTGCGAACGAATCCCATTCCGAAAGCGACAACTATTCGGCGTATCCGTCCTGAGAACCGATTATGACAACCGGCGTCGTCGTACTCAACTTCGGAGAACCGGCCAAACCGACGCGAGAGAACGTGCTCGGTTATCTGGAGCGCATCTTCATGAACAACGCCGATTTGGAAGGCGACACCACCGAGGAAGAGGCGCGCGAGCGCTCCCGCGAACTCGCCGAACGGCGCGTGTCGAGCCTTATCGAAGAATACGAGGAAATCGGTGGCTCTCCGCTCGACCCGCAGGCGAAAGCACAGGCCGACGCGCTACAGGCCGAACTCGATGAACGAAACCTCGATGCGAAAACCTACGTCGGCATGCAGTTCACCGAACCCTTCATCGCCGACGCGGTGGAACAAGCCCACGAAGATGGCGTGGACGAACTCGTCGGGCTTCCCATCTATCCCCTCTGTGGAGCCTCCACAACGGTCGCTTCGCTCGAAGAGATGACTGACGCCGTCGCCGAATTGGACTGGGACGTTCCGGTTCACGAGGTCACCGGCTGGCACAAACATCCGACCTACAACCGGATTCGAGCGGGCAACATCCAGCAGTACGCCGACGAGCAAGGACTCGACCTCGGTGACGAAGACACCGAACTGGTCTTTTCAGCGCACGGAACCCCAACCCACTATCTGGACGAAGGCAGTCGCTACGACACCTACGTCGATGAGTTCTGTACCGTGATGGCTAGCGAACTCGGCGTCGAATCCTACTCTCTCGGCTTTCAAAACCACGGCAACCGGAGGATTCCATGGACGGAACCCGAAGTCGAAGACGTAGTTACGGAAGTAGACGCAGAACGCGTCGTCATCGAGCCAATCAGCTTCATGCACGAACAGAGCGAGACGCTCTCGGAACTGGACGACGAACTCCGCGAGGAGGCAGAGGAGGTCGGACTGGATTTCTACCGAGTTCCGGTTCCCCACGACGACGAGCGATTTTCCGGCGTCCTCGCCGACCTCGTAGAACCGTTCGTCGCGGATTTCGACCCATCCTACTACCAGTTCCGCCAGTGCCAGTGTAAGGACACGCCGGGCACGATGTGTCTCAACGCCCCATTCAAGCAATGACGGTCGGTATCGTCGGCGGGGGCATCACGGGACTCGCGCTTGCTCATCACCTCGAAAAGGCGAACGTAGAGTACGTCGTGTTCGAATCAGCGGCGGAACCGGGTGGCGTCATCCGGAGCGGACGAGTCGATGGCTATCTGCTGGAGTGGGGACCACAACGACTTCGCAGAACAGAGCCGGTCGATGAACTCATCACCGACCTCGGAATGGACGACGAGGTCATCGAGGCCGGAGAGACGAAACTGTTCGTCTACGCCAACGGAAAACTCCGGCGAGCACCATTCTCAATCGAGGAGTTCGGCACGACCGACCTGCTCTCGTGGCGCGGCAAACTCGACGTGCTGAAAGAACGGGAAACCGACCCAGCAGACCCCGACGAAACCGCGGCGGAGTTGTTCATCCGAAAGTTCGGCGAGGAAGCCTACAGAAACCTCATCGGCCCACTGTTCGGCGGGATTTACGGCTCCGAACCCGAAGAGATGCCCGTCAAGCACGCGCTTTCCGGCGTTCTCCTGATGGAACAGAAGTACGGCGACCTGCTCACCCCGGTTCTCAAGCGCGCGATGGCGGGCGGAACGTCCGCACCCGCGATTTCGTTCGAGGACGGCGTCCAGCGACTTCCAGAAGCGCTCTACGACGCACACGCCGAAAACGTCCACCTCGAAACTGCGGTCACAGAAATTCGGAAATCGGATGACGGCTACCTGCTCGAAACCGACGCAGAAGAGTTCGCCGTGGACGAGATAGTCCTCACCACTGCCGCGGAAGTGAGCGCCGACCTCCTCGATGGCCTCGCCGATTCCGCGGATGCGCTCGCACGCCTGAACTACAACCCCCTCGCGCTGGTTCACCTCCGGGCCGACTGCGACCACGACGGATTCGGCTATCAGGTGCGCCACGACGAAGGACTCGATACCCTCGGCGTCTCGTGGAATGCGAGCATGTTCGACAGGGAAGGAGTGTATACGGTTTTCCTCGGCGGAATGAAGAACCCGGAACTGCTCGAAGAAAGCGAGAAGACGCTCGGCGAAATCGCGCGAACAGAGTTCAACGACGTGATGGACGCGGATGCGGACGTGGTGAGTGTTGCCCGACTCGGCCGAGGATTCCCGGCCTACGACACCTCGTGGGACGCACTCGACGAGTTCGAAACACCCGATGGAATCCACCTTGCAACGAACTACACCGCCAGAATGGGCGTTCCGAGTCGGATTCGGGAAGCAAAGAAGGTGGCGGCGGCGCTGGCCGAGTCGCGCGCGACTCGGCCAGCAGGTCGAAAATAGGGACGAAACACGCCAACCGTTCTCGGCGGAGACTTATAACCGAAAACAAAGCTAGTTCGAGTCAGTGATTCGGATGAACTAGCAGTCGGTTCTCCTTAGCGCTCCACTTCCTTCGCCGCGTCAACGAACGCTTTCGCATTTTCGACGGGCGTGGTTCGGTCGATTCCGTGGCCGAGGTTCAGGATGTGTCCCGAATCGCCCGCTCTCTCGATGACCTCGTGGGTTTTCTCTCGGACGAGTTCCGGGTCGCCGAGCAGATAGGAAGGGTCGAGATTGCCCTGAACGGGTGTATCACCCAGTTTCTCCCGAGCGTCAGCCATGTCGATTGTCCAGTCCAATCCGACCACGTCGGCACCGGATTCTTGAAGCAGGTCGAGTTTGCCGCCGGGATGGCGCGCGAAGACGATGGACGGCACGTCGATAGCGTCGAAAATGCGCTGGTGAAGCGGCAGGACGAACTCCCGGTAGTCGTCCGGCGTCAGCACGCCCGCCCACGTGTCGAACACTTGAACGACATCCGCGCCGTGTTCGACCTGATATTCGACGTACTCACAAACCACGTCGGTGAACGCCTCCAACAGGTCGCGGAAGGCGTCGGGATGGTTAGCTCGAAACCGGCGAATCGGTTTTCGGGAAGTCGGTTCGTCGCCGACGACGTAGGACGCGAGGGTGTACGGCCCGCCAGCGAAGCCGATAATGCTCGTCTGGTCGCCGACGCTGTCCTGCAGTCGGGTGAGCAGTTTCCCGACATAGTCGATTTCGGTGGTTACGTCGCCGGACTCCGTCGGTACGTCGTCCGGACTCGTGACCGGATTCGAAACGACGGGGCCGACGCCGCTTTCGATGTGGTAGTCGAAGCCGAGCGGTTCGAGGACGGTGAGAATGTCCGAGAACATCACTAATCCGTCGGGTTCGAACAATTCCCACGGAAGCAACGTAATACGTTCCGCGACTTCCGGATTTTTGATTGCCTCCTTGAAACTGTACTGTTCGCGGATATCGCGGTACTCCGGGATGTACCGGCCAGCCTGTCGCATCAGCCAAACCGGTGGGCGCTCGGTGCGTTCGCCGCGTGCCGCACGAACCAACAGGTCGCTCATGAGACGAAATTGGTCGGTGACCGTCTAAGCATTTCGACTCTAGAAGACGTTCGTCGCAAAAATACGAAATCGAAAAGCGAATTTCGAACGACTACGCCGAGGCGTCGTAGCCAGCGTCCTCGACGACGGAAACCAGTTCGTTGGTATCCGCGTCACCTTCGACGGTGGCCGTTCCCGCCTCGTGGTCGGCGCTCGCATCAGAAACGCCGGACAGGTCTTCCAGCGCATCGACGACGCTCTGTTCGCAGTGGCCGCAGTTCATTCCATCCACCTGAATCGTGGTTGTCATGCACGCTACTCGTTCCCCATGGGTTTTTTCAGTTTCGGAAGGTGTGAGAGTAGCCGGAGAATTTAACACAGGTTACTAACAGAGGATAATTCATTTATTAAATAAGCGGAAATTGAACCGGTATGGAGGAATACACAGGTCAATCCGGTAATGGTGTGTGATAACGAAAACTGTTTTTATTCTACCACTCCAAAGGGAGTGTAATGCGACAACTCGACGACACCGACCGGGAGATAATCCGGTTGTTGGTAGAGGACGCTCGCCGTCCGTACAACGAAATCGCCGAAACAGTCGGTCTGTCACCGCCGACCGTCTCCGACCGCGTCGAGCGACTGCAAGAAATCGAGGTCATCCGCCGATTCACCGCGGATTTGAATCACGACATCCTTTCCGACGGACTGTCCCTCCTCGTCACCGTCAACGCCAAGCCCGGTCACGTCGGTGGCATTCGGGAATCACTCGCGTCGTTCGACGGCGTCGAACACGTCTTCGTCACTGCCGACGCCCACATCGTCTGCAAGGCAAATTTGCAGGAGCAAGCAATCGAGACACTGTTATCGAATGCCATCGGCGAAGAGGCGGTTCGGGAGTACGACGTGCAACTACTCGTGGACGACGAATGGAATCCACAACCCGGAACTATCGATTTCGCGCCGGACTGCGTGGAATGCGGCAACACCGTCACGGAAGAAGGTGAATCGACCCGAATCGAGGGCGAACTCTATCACTTCTGTTGTTCGTCCTGCAAGGCGCAGTTCTCCGACCGATACGAGCGTCTGCAAGAGGGTGCGACAAACTGATAGAATAGATACAATAATTCGTTTCAGCGAACCGTTTTGATGCCGTGTGACTAGTCAACATCCATGGCAACAGACGAAACGAGCGACTCGGGTGAGCCGGGTACAGACCAATCGTTCGTCCGCGTCGCGGACGCCGACGAACTCAGAGAGGAAGGCCGACTGCTGGTGAACCGAAACGGAAAGTCGTTGGCCCTGTTCTACCATGAAGGCAAATTTCGCGCGGTGGACAACCGCTGTCCGCACATGGGCTTTCCGCTGACCGAAGGGAGCGTGGAAGACGGCATCCTCACCTGTCACTGGCATCACGCCAGATTCGAACTGTCCTGCGGCGACACGTTCGACCCGTGGGCCGACGACGTGCAGGCGTTCCCAATCGAGGAGCGCGACGGCGACGTCTACGTGAACATCGCACCGAAACGCGACGCACCACCGGAAGAACACTGGACGGGACGACTCGAAACCGGCCTCGAAGAGAATCTTCGGCTCGTGGTGGCGAAATCAGTTATCGGCCTCTCGAACGCGGACGTTCCGGATTCGGAACCGCTTCGAATCGGCGCGGCGTTCGGCACTCGGTATCGAGAACAGGGATGGAGTTCGGGCTTGACGATTCATTCCTGCATGGCGAACGTCCTCCCCGACCTCAGAGCTGACGACAGACAGCGGGCGCTCTACACCGGCCTGCGGCACGTGGCCTCTGACTGTCAGGGCGAATCACCGCGGTTCGACCAACCGTCGTTCGAGACGGAAGACGTCTCGGCAGACCGACTTAAAAAATGGTTCCGTGACTGCGTCGAGGTGCGTGACCGCGACGGTGCGGAGCGCTGCCTACAAACCGCGATTGCCACCCTCGAACCGGGGCAAGTCGCGGAAATTCTGTACACCGCGGCGACCGACCACCTCTATCTCGACGCCGGACACAGCTTCGATTTCGTCAACAAATCGCTCGAACTGCTAGACCACATCGGCTGGGAACACGCCGACACCGTTCTTCCGAGCGTCATCCCGCGCCTGACCGACGCCCAGCGGAGCGAAGAACTCTCTTCGTGGACGCAGCCGATTGATTTGGCTGAACTGCTGTTCGACCGTTTCGACCAACTCGGAAAGTTGGTCGATGCGGGCAATGAAAAAACGTGGAACGAACCGGAGAATTTCACGGAAATCCTCCTCTCCGACGACCCGCACGAAATTCTCGACGCGCTGAAAGACGCGATTCGGGCAGGGGCGACCTGCGAAGAGTTGGCGGACAGGGTTTCGTTTGCCTCCCTGATGCGGGTCGCCCAGTTCGGCACCGCGAACGAGTTCAGCGATTGGAACACCGTCCACCACACGCTCACCTACAACAACGCGGTTCAACAAGCCGCGAAACGCGCGAGTTCGATCGCGCTCTATCGCGGCGTCCTCGCGGGTGCGATGAGCGTCTACCTCGACCGATTCTTGAACACGCCGCCGACGCCCGTGCCGACCATCGACTCCTCGGACGCCAATCCCGAAGACCTTCGCGAAGAACTGCTGGAAACGTTCGACGAGGAGGGCAACGTCAACGCCGCCGGGGCAATCGTCGCGGAGCATTTCTCGGCGGGCGGCGACCCCGACGACTTGAAAGAAACCCTCGGTCGGGCACTCCTCCGCGAAGATGCCGGATTCCACACGTTACAGAACTTGGAAGCCTCGTTTGCGCAGTTCGACCTGCGAGAGGACGAGGAAGAGAAAGAATTGGCCCTGATTTCGCTGGCCCGCTACATGGGCGCGCACTTCCCGACGCGCCGGGAGGCGGAACAGACCTACGTCATCGCGGATAGGCTGAACCGGGGCGAAAAGATTCACGAGTCGAGCTGAGCGGGGTCGATTCGAGTGAGCGAATATTCGTTCCATAGTTCTTGTCGGGGGTCGTCATTTGGATCCACGGGAATGCGTGGAGAATCTACAAACAGATACCAGCACGGTCATCCAGTGTCCGTTTCATTTCGACAGGATTATCATTTTTGACTGAATCGAGTACCAACCCATGCCGAACGAGTCAGAATCCGACGTGAACGACCCGGCACAGTGGTGGAACGAGGTATACGAAAGCGAGACCACCCCTCCATGGGATATCGGTGAGCCACAGCCGGCCCTCGTGAACGCTGTCAGGAGTGACGGGCTATCAGGTCGCGTCCTCGACGTTGGATGTGGGACCGGAACGCACGCACTCTGGGTAGCAGCGGAGGGGCATACAGCCGTGGGCATAGACTTCTCCGAGAAGGGAATCGAACAAGCACGAGAGAGGGCCGAAGAACGGGGTCTCGACGCGACGTTTCGGGTCGCAGATGCACTTGACGTCTCCGACGACATCGGAACGTTCGACACCGTGCTGGACAGTGGTTTGTTTCACGCATTTCAGAACGAACAGCGCGGGGAGTACGCCCGTGAACTCGCAGGTATCGTCTCGATAGGAGGCCATGTGTTCCTCATCGGATTTGGTGCAGGTGCCCCGGAGGATGGAGGGCCGAATCCTCTCACTCCTGACGACGTATCTTCCGCATTCGCCCGGAAATGGAGCGTCTTGGAAACGAAGGAAGTGGCGTTCGAGACGCGCGAGACCTCGTTCCCCGGTTTACTCTCGGTTATCGAACGAGTCTGAGCGTTGGTGACCAGCACACGATTCTAATCTATCGATGTATTGAGCCACTCCATTTTAGACCAAATTCCGACCGTCTCTAACAGTCTCCCCGATATTCATCATGCAGTTCGTATCATCTGCCGAGATTTCCAACAGTACCAAAAATCCATATCCGCAACTCATTTTACATGCGTCCTCGTCCATGAGGACAGGTAATACAATTGTAGTTGTATTATTCCAATTTAATTGGGCAACCTTTATACACACACGACCAGACACCACATATTGCGGCTAAAATATCGACACCCCACATAGAGGGGTTCAAGCTGGAGGCCCACGTAGTGACAACTATGAACTGCCCGGACTGCGGGAACGAGCGCACGCGAGTCATCGACACGGAAACGAGCGCCGACGGAACGTCGGTGCGGCGACGGCGCGAGTGTCAACGCTGTTCGTTCCGGTTTACCTCCTACGAGCGTCCGGAATGGGACTCCCTCCAAGTCAAGAAACGCGATGGACGCATCGAATCATTCGATTCCGAGAAACTGCGCGCAGGAATCGACCACGCCGTCGAGAAGCGCCACGTACCCGAAGAGAATGTGACGAATCTGGTCGAAGCGGTCGAATCCGACTTGCAATCTCGTGAGACTCGAATCGTCTCGTCCAGTCTGGTCGGCGACCTCGTCTCCGAGCGATTGCGCGAGCTAGACCAAGTGGCGTACATCCGATTCGTCTCGGTGTACAAGGCCTTCTCCGAACCGGAGGAGTTCCTCCGCGAACTCGACGCGGTTCTCGATTCCGAACTCGATGCATCCAGTTCAATCGATTCGACCGATTTGACCGAATCAGCCGATTTAACCGACCAATCCGATACAACATGAGCCAACACGCTACCGCAACGACCACCGAAGACGTCCGGTCGATTCTCGACCGGGCACGCACGGGCGACGAAACGATTCTCTCCGACGACGAGCGCGACGACCTCTGCACCGAAATCGAGCGCACCCTCTACGACGGCGCATCGACCGACGAGGTCTATCGAGCGATTCTTCAGGCGCTCACCGCACGAGTCGAACGCGAACCCGCGTTCAAAACCATCGCGGCGGGCGTCTTCCGCCAGCGATACTACCGCGAAATTGTCGGCGACGACCTGACGGGCTACGAACTCGACCGCGAGTACCGCGCCACTTTCGTCGCCAATCTCGAACGTGCGGTCGAAATCAATCTACTCGATAGCCGACTCGTCGAGCGATTCGACCTCGAAAACCTCGCGGAGTACCTCGAACCGAACCGCGACGAGAAGTTCGAGTACATGGCGATGGAGACGCTCTATCAGCGATACTTCCTCAAAACCGAAGAGAACGGCGAGCATCTCGAACTGCCACAGGCGTTCTGGATGCGCGTTGCGATGGGACTCGCAATCGAAGAGGACGACCCGCAAAAACGGGCCAAGGAGTTCTACGACGTGCTTTCGAAACTGGAGTTCACGCCCTCGACGCCGACGCTGTTCCACAGCGGTTCGACCCACCCACAGCTCTCCTCCTGTTATCTGACGACGGTACAGGATGATTTGGAACACATCTTCGACTCCTACAAACACCACGCACAGCTTTCGAAGTGGAGCGGCGGCCTCGGCAACGACTGGACGAACCTCCGCGCTGGCGGCGCGCTCATCCAATCCACGGGCGTCGAATCGACCGGCGTCGTGCCCTTTCTCCGCATCAGCAACGACGTAACGGCGGCCATCAACCGCTCCGGCAAACGTCGCGGCGCATCCTGTGGCTACCTCGCCTGCTGGCACATGGATTTCCCCGCGTTCATCGACCTGAAGCGCAACACGGGCGACGAGCGTCGGCGCACGCCGGACATGAACACGGCGGCGTGGATTCCTGACCTGTTCATGAAGCGCGTCGAAAACGAAGAGAAGTGGACGCTGTTCAGTCCCGACGAGGTGCCCGACCTCCACGACCTGTCGGGTGAAGCGTTCGAAGAGCGATATCTCGAATACGAACAGCAGGCCGAGGATGGGCAATTCCGCCAATACGAACGAGTTGACGCCCAAGACCTCTGGCGCAAGATGCTCACCCGACTGTTCGAAACGGGCCATCCGTGGATAACGTTCAAAGACCCGTGCAACGTTCGCTCGCCGCAAGACCACGCCGGGACGGTTCACTCCTCGAACCTCTGTACCGAGATTACCCTAAACACGAGCGAGGACGAACACGCCGTCTGTAATCTGGGAAGTGTGAACTTCGCCACGCACGTTTCGGAAGGTGAGAGCGCGGAACGGAGTTCCGCGGAAACCGAGCGGGCGGACTCGCCCGCGAGGCTCGACCGTGACCATCTCGCGGAAACCATCGAAACCGCGATGCGGATGCTGGACAACGTGGTTGACCTCTGTTTCTATCCGACCGACCAAGCCGAATATTCGAACATGCAACACCGACCGGTCGGACTCGGCACGATGGGCTTCCACGACGCGCTGATGGAACTGGAGATACCGATGAACTCCGAGGAGGCAATCGAGAAGTCGAACCGCTGGCAGGAGTTCGTCTCCTATCACGCGATTTTGAACTCCTCGAAACTCGCCGAAGAGCGCGAGTCGTACCCTTCTTACGAGGGGTCGAAATGGGACAGGGGACTGCTCCCGCAGGACACGGTTGACCTGCTCGAATCCGAGCGCGGACGAACGATTCCGACCGAGAGGGAAGAGTCGCTCGACTGGTACGTCGTCCGCGAACACGTCGAAGAACACGGAATGCGGAACTCGAACACGATGGCAATCGCGCCGACCGCGACGGTTTCGACCATCAACGGGACGACGCCCTCCATCGAACCGCTGTACTCGAATCTCTACGTGAAATCCAACATGTCGGGAGATTTCACGATTATCAACGACCAACTCGTCGCAGACCTACAGGAAGAAGGCCTTTGGGACGAGGAGATGGTGGACAGAATCAAATATCACGACGGTTCCATTCAGGAAATCGACGCAATCCCGGACGGCCGACAGGAGTTGTACCGCGGCGCGTTCGAAATCGACCCGCGTCATCAACTCCGACTGACTGCACACCGCCAGACGTGGATTGACCAGTCGGTTTCGCACAACGTCTTTTTCCCGTCCACGGACGGCACGCTTCTCGACGACATCTACAAAACCGCGTGGGAGTTGGGCCTGAAAACGACCTACTACCTCCGAACCCTCGGCGCGTCCCAAATAGAGAAATCGACGCTGGACATGGCCGAGTACGGGAAGAGTCAGCACCGGAACGGTTCGCAGTCCGAATCGGCCAAAACAGATGGCGGACGACGAACCGGCGACCAGCAAAGTGCTGAAAACGAACTCTGTACCGTCTCCGACCCCACCTGCGACGCCTGCCAGTAAACCGAGACAGACGATTTTCACAACCCATGCCGATTATCAACAACGACGCGGAACACGACCCGAACAAGATACTGCCAATCGACTACGACTGGGCGCGCGAGTACTACGAAGCGGGCGTCAACAACAACTGGGTGCCACAGGAAATCCCGATGCAGGACGACATTTCCCAGTGGAATGGCGATGCCCTCACGGACGCCGAGCGCCAACTCATCGAGTGGAACCTCGGCTTTTTCTCGACAGCCGAATCGCTCACCGCGAACAACATCGTCCTCGCGCTGTACGAGTACGTGACCGCCCCCGAATGTCGCCAGTATCTCCTGCGACAGGCCTACGAGGAGGCGATTCACACGGACACGTTCATCTACTGCTGTGATTCGCTCGGCTTCGAACCTGATTACCTCTACGGAATGTACGAACGAGTTCCGTCCATCGAGGAAAAAGACGAGTTCGTCGTTGACCTCACGCGAGCAATCAATCGGCCCGATTTCACCATCGAGACGGACGAGGACGTGCGCGAATTCGTCCGCGACCTCATCGGTTTCTACGTCATCATGGAGGGAATCTTCTTCTACGCCGGATTCGCCATGATGCTCGGCCTGAAGCGCCAGTCGAAGTTGGTCGGTATCGGCCAGCAGTTCGAGTACATCATGCGCGACGAGTCGCTTCACCTCGGGTTCGGCATCGACCTCATCAACGAAATTCGAACTGAGAACCCCGGCATCTGGACGGACGAGTTCGGCGACGAAGTTATCGACCTCATCACCGAAGCAGTCGAACTGGAGAAAATCTACGCCTACGAGGCCTGCCCGGACGAAATTCTCGGTATGAGCGCGGAACAGTTCGCCGACTACGTCGAACACATCGCCGACCGCAGGTTGGAGCAGTTGAACCTCCCCAAACAGTACGGAACCGACAACCCGTTCCCGTGGATGTCCGAACAGACCGACCTCAACAAGGAGAAGAACTTCTTCGAAACGCAGGTTACGGAGTATCAAAGCGGCGGGTCGCTAGACTGGTCGTAGGCCAAAATGTAGGATTTACACCGATTTTTTCGGCGAACCCAGCGCTTCCCTGCGTTTGCGACGACGCCGGAGGGCGTCATCGCGGAGCGTTTCCTGTTCGTCGCTCGGACAGCAAACGTCCGGAACAGATGCCGGTTGCTCGTCTCCATCCAACGCGACCATCGTGAAAAACGAGGTTGCAGTGTCTTGTTTCTCGTTCTCGCACGGGCGTTCTGCGCCGACGTTCACGAGGACGTCCATGCTTGTCCGTCCGGTTTCGAAGACGTAGCCTTCGACGGTCACGATGTCACCGAGGTCGATTGGGCCGAGGAAATCGACGTGATCCATCGACGCCGTAACGACCTGTCGCCGGGAAAATCGCCGGGACGAGATGGCGGCACAGATGTCCATCCAGTGGAGAACCGACCCACCGAGCGCTCGCCCGAGGTTGTTCGCGTCGTTCGGCATCAGGATTTCACTCATCACGGTGTGCGACTCCGAAAGTGGCGCAGTTTCGCGCATCAGAAGCGCCTACACGACCGACACAGATAAATCAAGTGAATTTGTAATAATGAAAGTTAAATTGCTGACACAGCCGTTCGACTTATCCGCCGAAGCGTCGTGGAGAATACAGAATGATGCGGGAAACGAGGGGGAAAACAGGATGAGGAAGAACGCGAGGGGAGGGAACAGAGCGATTTTGGCGGGCATACCGCTGGCTCTGTGGTTGCTGTGCGCTCCGTTCGTCGTCTACGAGGCGATGTTCGCGTCGAACTTCTGGAACGACATGCTCGTCGGCGTCACCGTCCTGCTCCTCGCTCTCTACGGACTCGTCTGCTCGTGGCGAAACCGCCGGGTGAGCGTCGCCGCGGGCGGACTCCTCGGTTTGCTCGGCCTCTGGCAGGTGACGCGGCCCTTCGTCGTTCCGACTGCCGGGCCGCTTCCGCTCTGGGGCGACGCAGTCGTCGGCGTCCTACTGGCCGCACTCGGTGGGCGCGTCATGCGAAACGCACGAACCACATCGCTGTCGGAACAGGCACAAGCGAATCGCCGGTGAGCGCCGGTCTATCGCCGAGAGCTGTTTTCCATTTCCATCGCCTGTCCGTACCACGACGGGCGCGAAACGGTCGTTCGTCCGATGTCCGAAATCCGCATCGACTCCGTGATCCGTGCAGGCCGGTCGTCGGCTATTCCGGTCGCTTCGAACTCGTACCAGTGAATCAGTCCCCATGTATCTACGACGAAGACGAGCGAAGCGTTTTCCACAGAGTCGAAATAGTACGTCTAAAGAGCATCCGGATTCGTGAGTTCTGACGCCGTGACGCGATACCGTGGTGTTCCCGGGGGAGTGTCGATTCGCTCGACATTCGTCACGTTGACCGCCAGCAAAAGCGACTGGAGTCGATTCCGAGTTTGGGAGTACAGCGGGGGACGGTTCTGCGACGGATTCAGATGGCCGACTGAGGTACGTCTGTACGACGTACTGTTGTTTCTCTCCTGCATCGAAAGTCGTAGTTCGCCGTTCGACCACGCACCGCCTCGGAAGGTGACCGTGGAGTTGGCACGCGACGAGGAGTTCATCGTCTGCCGAACCGAGAAATCGTAGTGGCTACCGTTCTCCCCGCGGTGTTCGGTCGCGTTGTACCGATACGAAACGTTTCCATCGAGTTTCCCGACGTTCCGAACCCGCATCGTGTAGGAACCTCCTTGTAAAACGCGGGAGTGGGCATCCACGAGGTCGAATCGGTTCGTCAGGCCGTCTTCGGAGAGGCCGGGCGCGAGTTCGCCCGAAGGTGATGCAGTCGTCGTTTGGGGTTCAGAGTCCGGATTCCGTCCGTCGATGCCGAGAAACGAGCTGCATCCTGCGGTGGAGAGCAACAGCGCAAGGACGAGTACGGGGAGGGCGCGACGCATCAGTCGAATTTGACTTCGTATTGATTTAAAAACCACGGATAGATAGAACGAACCGCGGGAGGAAACGGATTTCGAGGAAATGGATTCGGATGGAGAACGATATTCGATGTTCGCCTAATTATCCAAGATATTGGCGCTTTGAATCGCTCGTTTCTAAAGGACAATGTGAATGAAGAAGCGTCCCCTAGATGAACGTAAGGAGACAATCATGGCGCAAAAAATGCAACTCGATATTCAGGGGATGAGTTGTGCGAACTGCTCGGGGACGGTCACCGAGACACTCGAATCGCTCGACGGCGTGCAGGAGGCGAACGTCAACTTCGCCACCGACGAAGGCACCGTCGAGTACGATTCGGAAGCCGTCTCGCTGGCCGAAATCTACGCGGCCGTCGAGGACGCTGGCTACGACCCGGTTCGCGCGACGACGACGATAGGTATCACCGACATGTCCTGCGCGAACTGTTCGGAATCGGTGGAGACGGCGCTGAAATCGGTTCCCGGCGTCATCAGCGCCGACGCCAACTTCGCCACCGACGAGGCGAGCGTCGAGTACAACCCCGCCGAGGCGACCGTTTCAGATTTCTATGCGGCCATCGAGGATGCGGGATACGCGCCGGTTCAAGAAGAAGGACAGGTCAGAGGTGCCGATGGCGAGAGTGGAAGCAGGGGCGAAAGCCAAACTGGCAACGGGAATGCGGGCGACGCGCGCCAGGCGGCGCGCGACGCCGAGATTCGAAAGCAGTTTCGACTGACGCTGTTCGGGGCCGTGCTCGCGGTTCCGCTCGTCGCGTTCATGTTCGAACACCTGTTCTTCCCGGAACTACTGGGAGAGACGCTGTTCGGCGTCGATATTCAGGTCGTCCAGTTCCTACTGGCGACCCCCGTCCAGATTCTGCTCGGCAAGGAGTTCTACGAGAACTCCTACAAAGCCCTCGTGAAAAATCGGACGGCGAACATGGACGTGCTCATCGCGTTGGGTTCGACCACGGCCTACCTCTACAGCGTGGCCGTCATGCTCGCGCTCATCCCCGGCGGCACCTACTTCGACAGCGCGGTGCTCATCCTCGTGTTCATCACGATGGGCAACTGGTTGGAAGCGCGCTCGAAGGGGAGGGCCAGCGACGCCCTCCGCGAACTGCTCGAACTGGAAGCCGACACCGCAGTAGTCGTCGAGGACGGCGAAGAGCGCGAAATCCCATTGGACGAAGTCGAAGTCGGCGACCGACTCCGCGTTCGGCCCGGCGAGAAAATTCCGACCGACGGCGTCGTCGTGGACGGCGAGAGCGCGGTTGACGAGTCGATGGTGACCGGCGAATCGGTGCCGGTCGAGAAAGAAGAAGGCGACGAAGTCATCGGCGCGACCATCAACGAAAACGGGGTACTCACGGTTCGCGCGACGAAGATCGGGGGCGAAACCGCTCTCCAACAAATCGTACAGATGGTAAAGGAGGCCCAAGCCCGCCAACCAGAAATCCAGAACCTCGCGGACAGAATCAGCGCCTATTTCGTTCCGGCGGTCATCGCCAACGCGCTGTTTTGGGGCGTGGTCTGGTATCTCTTCCCCGAAGTCCTCGCCGGATTCGTGAACGCACTTCCACTGTGGAGTCCGGTCGCGGGCGGGCCGGAAGTCGCAGGGGGAAGCGTCTCGGGATTCGAGTTCGCCGTCGTCGTCTTCGCCAGCGCGGTGCTCATCGCCTGCCCCTGTGCGTTGGGGCTTGCGACCCCGACGGCCACGATGGTCGGCACCGCAATCGGCGCGCGAACGGGCGTCCTGTTCAAAGGCGGCGACGTGCTTGAGCGCGTTCGGGACACCGACACCGTCGTCTTCGACAAAACCGGCACCCTCACCGAGGGCGAGATGCATCTGACCGACGTTGTCGCTCTCGAACCGACGACTGACGGCGGAATCGAAACGCTGGCAGACGAACTCGAACCGGAGGACGAACTCACGGAGGAGTTCGTCCTCGCCGCGGCGGCCAGCGCGGAACACGGAAGCGAGCACCCGCTCGCGCAAGCAATCGTCGAGGGCGCGCGAGAACGCGGCATCGACGTGGAAGAGCCGAGTTCGTTCGAAAACGTGCCGGGCCACGGAGTTCGCGCGAAGACGAATCACGGCGAGGTGATCGTCGGCAACCGAAAACTCGTGCGCGACGAGGGAATCGACCCGAGTCCCGCGAGCGACGTGATGGAACGTCTCGAACGCGAGGGGAAGACGGCCATGCTCGTCGCCGTGGACGGCTACCTCGTCGGCGTCGTCGCGGACGCCGATGAGGTGAAAGAGAGCGCGAAAGAAGCCGTGAGCGACCTCAAATCTCGCGGCTTGGACGTTCTCATGCTCACGGGCGACAACGAGCGAACCGCCGAAGCAGTGGCCGAACAGGTCGGCATCGACCCCGAAAACGTCCGCGCGGAAGTCCTTCCGGACGAGAAGGCGGACGTTGTCGAGGACGTACAGTCTGGCGGCAAACGGGCGATGATGGTCGGTGACGGGGTGAACGACGCGCCAGCACTCGCTTCCGCATACGTCGGAACCGCCATCGGGAGCGGAACCGACGTCGCAATCGAGGCCGCGGACGTGACGCTCATGCGGGACGACCCGCGGGACGTGGTGAAGGCCATCCGAATCTCTGCGGGAACCCTCTCGAAAATCAAGCAGAACCTCTTCTGGGCGCTTGGCTACAACACGGCGATGATTCCGTTGGCCTCGCTCGGACTCCTGCAACCTGCGCTCGCGGCGGCCGCGATGGCCTTCTCCAGCGTGAGCGTGCTGGGCAACAGCCTGTTGTTCAGACGATACGAACCCGACCACGATTACGAACTCTTCGGCCTCCGTCGCTGAACAGCGGAAATGGCGGGGTTAGTCCCCGCACCGTCTCCGGATTTTCGGTGATTCTCGCGGAATGAAAACGATGCCAGTAGTCGAACCAATTATGTATCGACGCGCGGAAGATGGAATCGAATGGTGCGGGATTTGGCAGACGACGCGCCCGAGTTGCAGGACGTACTCGCCGCCCTCGACGACCCCGCTTGCCGACGAATAATTATGGAGTTAAACGACCCGCAGACCGCGCGCGAACTCGCCGAGAAAACCGACATCCCGCTCTCGACGCTCTACCGAAAGCTCGATTTGCTCACTGCGGCATCGCTCGTTAGGGAGTTAACCGAAATCCGCGAAGACGGCCATCACACGTCCAGATACCAACTCGCCGTTGAATCGGTGAACATTGCTCTGACCGACGACTGTGAGTTCGACGTGACGATAGAGCGCCCGCCGCGAACGACCGACGAGCGACTCGAACGACTGTGGTCGGAGGTACGAAAAGAAACATGAACGTCTCACCAATCGTCATCGTGCTCAAAACGCTCACGCTCGCCCTCGGAGGGGTGATAACGTACTTCGCGTTCAAAGCGTACCGTCGAACCGGATCCAAAGCACTTCGATTGCTGGCAATCGGGTTCGGCATCGTCACCCTCGGCGCGTTCCTCGCCGGAATCGCCGACCAAGCGTTCCAAATCGACCGCGACCTCGTTCTGGTCATCGAGAGCGCGCTCACCGCGATTGGCTTCGCCGCGATTGCGTACTCGCTGTACGCCGAGTGATTGCGTGAGTAAATATGCGAGCGAGTATTCCTATCTTCCCTTCCTTGCGCTTTGGAGAACCCACACTGTAAGCTGGGTGAAAGCTTATCCGACCGCAAAGTAAGATAGAAGCAATGAACGAACTCCGCGGCGCTGACGGGCCACCTGCGGAGCGATTCGACGGGCACGTTCGAAACGCACTCGAACTAGTTCTAGATGATTTGCTCGGCGAAACCGAAACGACCCCGAGTGCGGCGTTCGACGCCGCGCTCGTCGGCGTATTTCGCGCACTCGTTTCGAAATTTGCGGCGGAGCGAGGACGCGATGAGCCACCGTTTGCACAGGGAAATGAACTCGAAGAACGGCGGAATCGGTTCGAGTCGCTGTCGCCGGAGGCGACGGCACGACTCGAATCGGCAGTTAGAAAAGTCAAGTACGACCGCCTCACAGTGCGCCAACTCGGGGGACTGTACGAGCGACTGCTCGACTGCGAACCGGCCGTTTCCGACGGCGAGGTGGGACTCACCGACGACGCGACCCAACGGGCGTCCGTCGGCGCGTACTACACGCCCGAGGACGTGGTCGAATACGCCGTTTCGCAGGCAATCGATGGAAATCCCGAGGCCACGGTGCTCGACCCGGCGATGGGAAGCGGCCATTTTTTGACCTGCGCCATCGATCAACTGGCCGAACTGCGTGGCGACCACTCGGAGAAAATGCGAAAGAAAATCGCCGAGAACTGCGTTTTCGGCGTGGACATCGACCCGTTGGCGGTGGAACTCGCCCGGTCGTCGGTGTGGATCGAAACTGGATTCTGGCCCGTGGAAAATCTTCGAGTGGGGGACTCGCTGGCGGAAACGACGAACTGGCCCAGCCCGTGCCAACTCGTTACTGAAAAAAGCCGATATGCAGGAGAGAATCGGCGGTTCGACGCGGTGGTCGGGAATCCGCCCTACGTCCGCAGTCGGCACATCTCGAACGAACGAAAGGAAGCCCTCAAATCGCGCTTCGACACCGTAACCGGCGCGTTCGACCTCTACGTCCCGTTCGTAGAGCGAATGGCAGAACTCGGGGAGCGGGTGTCCTGCATCGTCCCGAACAAATGGACGACGGCGCGATACGGGCGAACCCTCCGTGACCACCTGCTCGACCGGCATCGACTGGTGGAACTGCTCGACGTCTCCGCAGTGTCGGTTTTCGCCGACGCCAGCGTCTACCCCCTTGTAGCCACCGTCGAGTCGGGCACCGGCCCGACAGAAACGATTCGGGTGCGACAGGGCGAAGGAATCGGGAAGGCAGAAAGCGAAACGACGGTCGAAGCCCGTCTTTCGCGGTCGCTCGTGGACGAACTCGGGGGGCAGGTGATTCCGGTCGGTATCGACCCGGTGTTCGTCCCGATTGCGGAACGACTCCGACGCGAGAACGACGAACTGGGGTCGCACGTCAGTCAAACCGAGGGAATCCACACCGGAAACGTGCGGGACAAACTCGTCGTGGACGCCCCTGGTTCGGATTGTGAGCGACTCGTGAGCGGCGGGAACGTCTCGCGGTACGGGGTGGAATGGGACGGGGACTGGATTCGATTCGACCCTGCACTCATCGGCGACGGCGAGTACGGAAGCCTGCGCGACCGGGAGGTGTTCGAGGACGACAAACTGCTCCTTCGGGACATCAGCGAGCGCCCCGTCGCGGCCTACGACGACGAGGGATTGTACGCTCTGAACACGCTGTACAGTGTTCGGTCGGAGTCCGACCTGCCGCTTCGCTACCTCCTCGCGGTCATCAACTCGACGGTGGCGACCTGCTGGTTCCAGCAGGTGTACGGCGGCACCCACGTCAGCGGGGGCTACCTCAGGTTCAAACCGATGTTCGCGCGCCGATTGCCGATTCCCGCGGACATCGGGGAGCGTGAACGAAAGACGGTGGTCGCACTCGCAACCCGAATGTGCGACCTTCGGCGCGAACGCGACGGTATCGAGGTTCGACTTCCGGACGCAAACGGCCCGCAGTTGGGCGAGCTGGCGCGGAAACTCCGAACCGATTCGATGCTGTCCGAGACGAACGAAACGCGGGATGGGCTCCGAGTCGGAACTGTGTCGGTGGCCGAAAGGGATACCGGTGGAGGCGAGGACAGAGGCGGTGAGCAAGATGACCGCGAACTCGTTATTTCCGCGACGGCGCGATACCAACCCGAGGACGGGAGAAAAAATTCGCCCGACGAGAAGGAAAAAACCGATTCGTGGGGGTTCGCCGAAACCGACCCGATTCCGGCGTTGGTGGTCGAAGAGGATGCAGAACGGCGTGAGTTGCTCGAATGGTACGTCCCGCATGCCACCGCGAGCGAGAGGTTCACCACACGGGCGACGAAAACCATCTCGCCGCTCGACAGACTGGAGTCGCTTCGTGTTCCGAACCCCGAGGATGCCCGCGAGTTCATCGAGGCGAATCGGCGAGTCGAGGAACTGGAGCGAAACATCGCGCGGACGGACGCCGCCATCGACCGACTGGTGTCTCGGGCCTACGGGCTTTCAGTCGAGGAAGTAGAGACAGTAGAGAAGTTGGTGAGATAGAAAAACAGGTTCAAGTGAAAATAGTCTTCGGACGGAGTTCGGTTTGCAATTTCTACATCAGGTCACGCCTGCGAGACAGTGGTTTTGGAGGAACGATGAGCACAGAGGTCACGACTGCAATCGTCCTCTCGCCACTACCAATTTCATCACAGAGCGGGCGTGGAGTCGCACAGCAATCGCAAAATCGGACTTTCCATTCACAGATAGCGCAGGGTACGCGGAAACGACGATGTGAAAATTAGCACCGCAAACCGTTCGGAAACCTACTTTCGAAAATCGGACACGCAACAGAAAATCGTTATCAGGGAACCCTTCGTATAGTAAGCCATGTTGCAGGTCGGGGTTGCCGGAGTGACGACTGACATGCTGGTAGTGTTCGCCGTCGTCTTTCTCGCGCTCATTCTGTTCGCAACCGAACTCCTTCCTGTCGATGTGACCGCAATTCTGATAATGGTCACACTAATCGTCCTCGAACCGTGGACGGGCATCGACCCGGAAACGGGGATTTCCGGCTTTGCCAACGAGGCGACGATTACCGTGCTTGCCATGCTTATCCTGAGTTCCGGGGTGAGCCAAACCGGGGTCGTCCAACTGCTCGGAAGCAAGTTGGCGAATTTCGCTGGCACCGACCTCAAAAAGCAGTTGTTCGCCACGATTGGCGTGGCGGGGCCAGCCTCGGGGTTCGTGAACAACACACCAGTTGTTGCAATCTTGGTTCCCGTCATCACCGACCTCGCTCACGAAGGGAAAACCTCGCCCTCGAAACTGCTGATTCCGCTCTCCTACGCCTCCATGCTCGGCGGGATGCTCACCCTCATCGGCACCTCCACGAACATCCTCGCCAGCAACGTCGCGGGGCGGTTGGCCGCGACGACGCCCGACCCGCGACTCCACTCGTTTTCGATGTTCGAGTTCACCCAGCTCGGCGTCATCGTCCTCGTTACGGGGAGTCTGTACTTGCTGTTCGTCGGCCATCGACTCCTGCCGGAGCGCGTCCCGCCGGAAGAAGATTACATCGAGGAGTACGAAATGGGGGAGTATCTGACCGAAGTGGTCGTCAACGAGGGGTCGCCGCTCGTCGGGAAGACCGTCAACGAAGCCATCGACGCAGAGATTTTCGACGCCGACATCGTCCAAATCGTCCGCGACGACGAGACGTTCATCGAACCCATCGCCCAGAAGACGATTCGCGCGGACGACGTGTTGAAACTTCGAACCGATCGCTCCACCCTCGGGTCGCTGGTGACGCTCGATTATTTGACGTTGGTCGGCACGCCGACGGACGAAACGTTCGACCCCGGTGAGGAACAGACGCTTGTCGAAGTCGTGATTCCGTCCGGTTCGGAACTCGTCGGCGAAACGCTTTCGAGTTCGACGTTTCGCGAACGCTACAACGCGACCGTCCTCGCGTTTCGAAGCCGCGGCGAACTTATCCGCGAGCGCCTCGACCGAGTTCGGATTCGCGTCGGCGACACCCTCCTCATGCAAGCCTCCGGGGACAGCATCGACCGCCTCGCCGCGAATCGGGATTTCATCGTCGCCCATCAGGTGTCCGACCCAGACTACCGAACCGAGAAAATTCCGGCGGCCCTCGCCATCATCACGGGCGTCGTCCTCGTCGCCGCGCTCGGCATCTACCCGATTCTCGTCAGCGCCCTCGCAGGCGTCGTTGCGATGGTCGTAACCGGCGTGCTGAAAGCCCACGAACTGTACGATTCGGTGGAGTGGAACGTCATCTTCCTCCTTGCGGGTGTCATCCCACTCGGAATCGCCCTCGAATCGTCAGGCGGGGCCGAACTCCTCGGCGTGCTGGTTGCGACCAGCGCGGATTTCCTCCCCGTCATCGCCGTCCTGTGGGTGTTTTATATCGCAACCGGCCTCATCACCGAGGTCATCAGCAACAACGCCAGCGTCGTCGTGATGATTCCCGTCGCCGTCGAAGCGGCGCTCCGCATCGACGCGAACCCCTTCGCGTTCGTCCTTGCAGTGACGTTCGCCGCCTCCACGTCGTTCCTCGGGCCGGTGGGCTACCAGACGAATCTGTTCGTCTACGGGCCGGGCGGGTACAAATTCACGGACTACTTCCGAATCGGCGCGCCGCTCCAACTGCTCCTGTCGGTCGTGACGGTGCTCGGAATCGCCGCGTTTTGGCCGCTCTGAATCGAATCTAGCGGAAAGAATGTCGAAGAGCGTGCAACCGAATCTATGACGAAATAATTCGCGTAAGTTATTAGCCGTCGGGTGGCGTACTACGGTCATCGTTCGGTGACGTTCGATTTCGGGGCAAAGAAGCTAGACAGCCGTCGCCGACGGGGGTTGGGACATGAAAATAGGAGTCGAAGCGGAGTACTGGATTATCGACGAGTCGGGTGAGTTAGCGACCGAGACAGGCGAGTTGCTGAACGAACTGCTCGACGTGAGCGAGTACGTCGTGCCGGAATTCGTCGCGCCGCTGATAGAGGTACAGACGGCGCCCGTATCGGGAGCGGAAGAACTCCGACGCGAGTTCGGACGAACGCTTCAGACCGTCTGCGATGTGGCGGAAGACAGAGGATTGTCGCTCGTTCCACTCGGAACGCCGCTCACGCGGGAGTCGCTCGAAATCACGTCGGAGCGCGGGAGACTGTTGCAGAGCATGTACGGCGACGACATGGAGTACGCGATGAACTGTGCGGGGACGCACGTCCATTTCGACCGTGGCAACGTGGTTCGGCAACTGAACCTTCTCACCGCGCTCGACCCGGCGCTCGCGCTGGTCTGTTCCTCACCGTACATCAGCGGAAACAGGATGGCGTGTTCGTCACGCGCCGCGGTGTATCGCTACGAATCGCACACCACGTTCGCTCGCTACCGCGACCTGTGGGAGTA
Organism: Haladaptatus cibarius D43; assembly: GCF_000710615.1. Taxonomy (NCBI): domain Archaea; kingdom Methanobacteriati; phylum Methanobacteriota; class Halobacteria; order Halobacteriales; family Haladaptataceae; genus Haladaptatus; species Haladaptatus cibarius. Next base: position 24,918 of record NZ_JDTH01000005.1, read on the forward strand.
CGTCGAAACCGAAGGCCAGTGGGAAGCCCGTATCGACGAACAGTACCACACGCTGCAAGTCCTCGCGCGGGAGAGCGGTATCGACCCGGAAACGTTCGGGAACTACTTCCACCGCGACGACACGGTGTTGACACCTGTTCGACTTCGCCACAAATCGCCCACGGTCGAATGGCGCGCACCCGACACTGCGCTCCCGAGCCAAATCGTTCGGCTCGTAAGTGAAATGACGAATCTCCTTCAACAAACCGAGTACAAGGAGGTGACTATCGGAGAAACCGGCGTGCGGACGGAAGAAATCGGGATACCACCGTATGCAGAACTGCGCGAACTCAGCGAAGAGGCCATCAAGGAGGGCGTTGCATCGCTCCGCGTGCAGGATTATCTGACCACGATGGGCTTCGATGTCTCGCGTTATCACCCGATTTCACAGCGTATCGAAAACGGCTGGACGCTTCCCCGCGAGGAGGCGCTCCGACTCCGACGCGAGTACGCAGACGAGTTCGAAAAGGACGTCGAAGCACTGCTCGGAAATGCGTAAATCGCTCGGGAACGGAAAAAGTGCCGCTCGAAACCAACACTGTTGGCTAAGCGGTTAGTTCGACTCCGACCGGAATCCGCTGACCACGTCGAGCCACGAGATGAAAACGAACGCGCCGATGAGCGCGGTCGTCGTTCCCCCGAACAGGGTTGCCATCCGTTCGGTGATGTGCTCTCGTTCACTAACTTCGATGCGATACACGAGGTCACCGTCGATGACGAACGAATTTCGAAGTTGGTCGGAGGGTTCTTCTTCCATTTCGTACGACTCTTGTAGTTTCGCGCGTCCGAATGCGAGTCGCGCCTCGTCGGAAAGTTCGCCATACTGCACCGACGAAGAGCGCACGCCCGGTTCGTTTTCGTTCACCTGTTCGACGGTGAGCGTGTACGTCGTGGCGCTTTGCGGCGGCTGGAGGAGTGCGTAGCCGGTGAGGACGAGTCCGGCAACGAGCAGGAGCGTCGCAAGCAGTTGAATGACGAGTCCGTCGGACCGCATCTGATGTTAGTTTTCGTGCAGTGTGGTGACTTAAAGGGTTTCCATCCGTCCGCCGGAGAAAGAAACGGGGAGCAAAAAACGGACGATAAAAACGAATAGCAAGAACGCGGGAGCGTGAAAATCGAAGGTCGGTCGATTATCGGTGCGACGGCAGTACGTCCTCTACCGGATAGAGGTCTTCGCGGATACCCGAGCCATCACAATCTTCGTTCGGGCATCGATACCGCCAGCCGTCGTCGGTCGCCGTATCCGCCTCGAAACGCTCCCCACACTCCCTGCAGAAGAGCCGGTCGATGTCAGTTGCGCGCTCCCGACTTGCAAGTTCAGGCTGCATACTTACCCATTCACAGTCCTCAATCATAGAACCTACGCTTTTCGGCGGGTGACATGGGTGACACCGGGTTACCTGTGCGTTAGCGAGCCGTTTAGTGGGTGGCGTCCGTCGGTCAGTCCATGGAAAAGCAGACCCTGACGAGCCTGTGTGACCTGCCACCGAGCGCAAAGCTCGTGTTCAAAGTGTTAGAATACAGTGGTGCCCACACACAGAAAGAAATCGTCGAGCGGTCACGGCTGTCGGCGCGAACCGTCAGGAGTGCGCTAGAGAATTTGACGGAAGTCGGTGCCGTCACGGAAGAAGTGTACATTCCGGACGCCCGTCAGCGACTCTACCGATTGGACGATAGCCGCGACTGGGAACAGGTGAGCTGTCTGGAAAAAGCGCCGGTGTAGGAAAAGTCGGATAGATATCAGTGGAGTTCTTCTACGCCCGTCTTCCAACCGAGGTGAGCCAGTTCGGTCTGTCGCCGGTCAGCAGATAGAGACCAACTCCGAGCAGTACGAGTGGAAGGACAACCGTGAGAAACCATCCGACGAGTCCCGTGTCGGAAGTGAGGGCGTTCGCAATAAGCAAGAACGCGACGCCGGGCGTCGCCAGCAGCAGCAGGCCGATGAGGACAGCACGGGCGAGGCTGAGACTTGTTCGGGAGAGCATACTGGATGGTACGGAGCATAATTGTAAAATAAGTTTTGTTTTCACCATCCTGTCTCGTAGGTGTGAAAGAAACATCGATTAGGCAGCGGTGCAACGAGACGAACGCATGAACACCCGACGGGTCAAAACGCTCCTCTTCGTCGCGTTCGGCGCGCTGTTCGTCGCCGTCGGCGGGGTCATTTTCTCGAACCTTCGGACAGTTTCCGGCCCGTACGGTCAGCGGGTTCTCATCGTCGCAGGAATCATCTGTTGTTCGATGGGACTCGTCTTCTTCGCGCTCTGTTTGGACGAGTATCGAAGCGACGGCTAGCGCGAAAACTCCACGACCTCAATTCCCGACGTTCCAAAGTCGTTCATGGCGTCGAGTCTGTCCGGTACGTTCTCCAACGAAACCGTCTTGCTGACCAGTTTTCCGGGCGAAAGCACGTCCCGGTCGAGCATCCGAAGGAGTTCACCGTACCGAGTTTGTGGCATCCCGCGCGACCCGAGGAAGGTGATTTCGCGCATCGTCATCGCGTCGGTCGGCAGAGACACTTCACCCCGTTCCGCGTCGGTGGTCAAACCCAGTTGGACGTGCTGTCCGCGCTCTCGGAGACAGTCGATGGAGTTTCGACAGGTTTCCGCGATACCCAGCGCGTCCACCGAGACGTGCGCACCACCTTCGCCGACGCGATTGCGGATTTCTGCCGGAACGTCCGCCGAATCGGCGTGCGCCGATTCGGCCTGAATCGTCTCGTCCGCGCCCAGTTCCCTCGCGGTGGCGAGTTTGTCGTCGTCCAAATCGACCGCGACGACGTTCGCGCCGAGGGCGTCCGCGACGTGAACCGCGGAGAGACCGACGCCGCCACAGCCGTGTACCGCGACCCAGTCGCCCGGCGTGAGGTCTGCACGGTGGGCGAGCGCGTGATAAGCCGTTACGAACCGACAGCCGAGTCCCGCCATCTCGACAGAAGAGACGTTTTCAGGGAGATGAACCGCATTGTAGTCGGCGTAGGGGACGTGCACCTGTTCGGCGAACGCGCCGGGCGCGTCCGCCTCGAAACCGAGCGAAATCCCGTTTTCACAGACGTTTCCGTGGCCGTTCTGGCAAAATTCGCAGTGGCCGCGCCCGAGGTTGAACGGCACCGCGATTCGGTCGCCCTGTTCGATGCCGCGCACCTGTTCGCCGGTAGCGATGACGGTGCCTGCCGGTTCGTGACCGAGAATCTGGCCGATTGGCACTCGGTCGTCGGCCCACTCGCCGTGGCCCTGCCACGCGTGCCAGTCGCTTCGGCAGATGCCGCAGGCTTCGGTTTCGACGACGACGCCGTGCGGTTCCGGGTCGGGGTTCGGGACATCCTCGATGGAAAGCGGTTCGCCATAGGCTTTCAGCACTGCGGCGCGCATGTGTAATCGGTTCGGGTGGCACGGGATTAAATCGGTGGGGAGCGGCAAATCAGGATTGCAGAGATAATCAGGATTACGGAGAGAGATTCAGATTGACGGATAAAGCGAGAAATCGTGCTGTCAAAATCCTGTGAAAGGGTGGCACAACTGTTTTTGTCGCTGAGAGTGAAGAACATAGAGTACGGGGGAACGGGAGATGCCAGACAAGCCACACCAGAACCTAGCGATTATCGGTCACGTAGACCACGGAAAATCGACGTTGGTCGGACGCCTCCTCTTCGAAACGGGAAGCGTTCCCGAGCACGTCATCGAACAGCACAAGAAAGAAGCGGAGGAGAAGGGCAAGGGCGGATTCGAGTTCGCCTACGTGATGGACAACCTCGCGGAGGAGCGTGAACGAGGGGTAACCATCGACATCGCGCATCAGGAGTTCGACACGGACGAATACTACTTCACCATCGTGGACACGCCGGGGCACCGCGACTTCGTGAAGAACATGATTACCGGTGCGAGCCAAGCCGACAACGCAGTCCTCGTCGTCGGCGCGGACGACGGCGTCCAGCCACAAACGCAGGAACACGTCTTCCTCGCGCGGACGCTTGGCATCGGCGAACTCATCGTCGCCGTGAACAAGATGGATTCGGTCGATTACGACGAAGACCGCTACCGCGAGGTCGTCGCGGAAGTGAAAGATCTGCTGAATCAAGTGCGGTTCAATACGGAGGACGCCGAGTTCATCCCGATTTCGGCGTTGGAAGGCGACAACGTCGTAGATCAAAGCGACAATACGCCGTGGTACGACGGCCGGGTCATCCTCGAAGCACTGAACAACCTGCCGGAGCCGGAGCCGCCGACCGACGCGCCGCTCCGCCTGCCGATTCAGGACGTGTACACGATTTCCGGCATCGGAACGGTGCCGGTGGGCCGCGTCGAAACGGGAATCCTGAACGTCGGCGAATCGGTGTCGTTCCAACCGAGCGACGTGAGCGGAGAAGTGAAAACCATCGAGATGCACCACGAGGAAGTGCCGGAGGCCCAACCCGGCGACAACGTCGGGTTCAACGTCCGCGGCGTCGGCAAAAACGACATCCGTAGGGGCGACGTCGCTGGCCCGGCGGACGACCCGCCGAAGGTCGCGGACACGTTCAAAGCCCAAATCGTCGTGATGCAACACCCCTCGGTTATCACCTCGGGGTACACGCCGGTCTTCCACGCGCACACGGCGCAGGTTGCCTGCACCATCGAAGCACTCGACCAGAAAATCAATCCTGCCAGCGGCGAAGTCGAGGAGGAACATCCAGACTTCATCCAGAGCGGAGACGCCGCCGTCGTAACCGTCAGGCCGCAGAAACCGCTCTCAATCGAACCGTCGTCGGATATTCCCGAACTCGGCAGTTTCGCAGTGCGGGACATGGGCCAGACGATTGCCGCGGGGCGAGTACTGGAAGTGAACGAAAAGTAAGCAGTTCGGCGCGGGACAATCAGTTCGCTCCGACATTCACATCGAATTCGTTTTCGAACCGACTGCGAACATCTCGAATCGTTTCTCGATTTCCGTCGGGAGCGTCGTTCTCGACCCGTGAAAGCGCAGTAGCGATCATTTCCGCCTCTCGCTCCGAAAACGTCACCATTTCGGAACTCGTGTCCGAGAAGAACCCCTCGCCGTACTGTTCGAACAGCACGTCGGTCGATTCGTCCTCCTCGAAGCCGAACTCCTCCTTTAGGTGTTCGCGGACGTTCAACGCCTGCTCGTCGGGCGTTCCGCCTCGCGTTCGATGTTCCGAAAGCGCCGAAATGACGACCCGTGCCTCGGGTCGAGTCAGTTCGAGCGATTCGTTGTTCGAGTGTGACATCCACGGGAGTTCATCCCCGATGTCCCTAAACCGACCGGCCAAATTCGCACCAAACCGTACTGCCTTTAACCGCTACTAACCTACGAAATCCCGTGCAGAACGTCACGGACAGAATCAGCAACCCGTTCGGAATGCGACCGCCCTGTCAGCATGAATGTGTCCCCGGCGGAACCTGTGCGGTGTTCGGCTATGGCGATGCGAACGCGGATTTTCACCTCGTTGGCGACCACCCCGGCGTCCACGGTGGCAACGAAACGAACGTCCCGTTCACCGGAACAGAAGTCGGTGAGAAACTCCAGCCAGTGCTGAACGACGTTGGCCTGCTCGGCGACGCCTACGGCGACGAACCGGCAATTCGGAACCTGTTCATGAGCTACCTCCACATGTGTTGTCTGCCGGGTGGCCGAGAACCGACTCCGGCGGAGTACGGCGACATGGAGCGGTTTTTCGACGCCGAACTCAGGGCGATTGCGGCCCACATCCTGCTCCCGGTTGGCGAGAAGGCAACCCAACACGTCTTCTGGGAGTTCACCGCGCAAGCCGGAAAGTACGGATTCGACGGCGGAACACCTGATATGACGGCGCTTCACGCAGAGGAAATCAAAGGACGGGGTTTTCTCGTCGTGCCAGTGCGTGACCCACGCGAGTGGGAGGACGGAGACGCGGAAAAGCTTGAAGCGCGACTAGACACGATTCTTGCCGGAGACTACCAACAGACGGTGGATTTGGGTCGGTTCATGCCGGACGACGACCCCTACGAGGTTCGGTAACTGTCGAGACGATTGTGACCACGATTCCGGCAAGTATCTCGACCGCGAGCAGTGCGAGTGGGAGGACGACGAGCAAAAGCGCGACGACGCCGACGGCGGCACCGACACCGATTCCGACCTGTTTTATGCGCGATTCTGGAACTTGAACGTCCATACGAGATGAGTGCGTTCGGGGGAGCCTAAAGCCCTGAGAACGTTTCCACCGGATTCGGGGATTACTCGGGGTGAACCAACTCCTCAGTCCAGAAACGGTCCCGTCCATTCGTCCAGACAGTCTTCGCTACAGAAATGAAGCGTCACCCGTTCGATGTCGTTTGCCGTCGCACCGTATTTCACGACGACCGTCGGATGATGCTCCACGATATTCACCACCGTTCCGCAGTTGGCACAGGGTTGAAACTCCTCGTTGTCAGCGTCGGTCATAGCGGGGGCACAACAGCCTCGTGAGTAAATCTACTGCCCGGAGTTTCTACTGACTGAAGTTCGGGATACGAATCTATTCGAGCAGTTCGCGCCGATTGCCTCGCAGTTCCGCGGGGGTTGCGTCGGCGTTGACCGTGTTTTCGACCACGTGGCGCACGTCCTGTGCGAGGACGGAGAGCGCCATAGCGCGAATATACACCTCGTAATCGGCGTGCGTGTCGTGTTCGTCCTCAGCGACGACGTCGTTCACCACGTCGATTTCCGGTTCCCGCTCGGACAGTTCACAGATGCGAAGCGACATCTCGCGGTTCCAGAGGTCGAAGACGCATCCTCCGAGCGAGCGATACAGGGCGGAGCGCATGCTCATCCCGGCACCCATTCGTTCGTGGACATCGCCTGCGAGTTGGCGAACGCCGTGCCGGTACGATTCCCTGTTAAAGTGTGCCATCGTCGTGGAAAGCTTCGATTTCCAAATATTAAAAGCCCGATGACTATCCCGGAACAGAGGAAATTTTCACCTTCCACATAGTACCACCTCAAATATATTTATAAATTAAACCATTCCCATTGACCCAGACCCAGTACCTTTTTAAAATCCACCAGAGATATTGAATCACATGGCACGTGAGCAACGAAACGACCGATTACCGAGACGAGTGGGAACATCGGTACGAACCAACGACGATAATCCCGGCTTGAACGACGCGAATCGAGGGGTAAGCGACAACTACCGGGACAAACGATGAGCGTGAGCAGCGACTCATCACCGGTAGACGAGTTCGAAAGTGCGGTCGAAGACCGACCGGAACCGCTGTCGCGCGACAAAATCTTCCACATCCTCCAGACACAGCGCCGCCGGGACGCACTTCGCTATCTCAAGGACACCGACGGCCCCATCGAAATGCGCGACCTCGCAGAACAGGTCGCGGCGTGGGAAAACGACACGACGGTGCGAAAACTCTCCTCCAACGAGCGCCAGCGCGTATACATCGCGCTGTATCAATCGCACCTCCCAAAACTCGACAACGAAGGCATCATCGACTATAACAAAAGTCGGGGAATCGTCGAACGCGGCCCGCTGGCCGACCAGTTCGACCCCTATCTCAACGCCCCCGGCGAAGTCACAGACGAGAACAAAACCGACGAGGATACGAGAGACGGTTCAGACGACACCGAACTGCCGTGGCTTCGATACTACCGACGTCTCACGGCGGTCGGAATCGCACTCGTGTCTTCGGCGTGGGTTGGCGTCCGACCGTTCTCGCTCGTCCCCGATCTCGTTTGGGGCGCACTCCTCGTTTCGGCGTTCGGGGCGCTCTCGCTCGCACAGATTCTAACAGGCGATTCGTAACGCGACACAGCGTTTTGCGATTTGCTTTGCAATGTCCGAATAGCAGCATCGTTCGAAGGAAGAACAAAAGTGACATTATATCCCACAGATGACTCCAACTGTGAATCGGATTCGACTCGGAAACACGGAGTTCGAGGGGGAAAATAGCGTCTACGTACTCGGCACCGCGGCGGGCGAACCGACGACGCTCATCGACACGAGCGTGAGAACGCCCGAAACCCTCGACGCGCTCCGGTCGGGACTGGCCGACTACGGCCAGTCCCTTGCGGACGTAGAACAGGTCGTCCTCACCCACTGGCACCCCGACCACGCCGGGCTCGCCGGAACAGTACAGGAAGAAAGTGATGCGACGGTGTTCGTTCACGAGGCCGACGCGGCACTGGTGGCCCAGGAGGACGAGGCGTGGAACGCGTTCGAAGCGCGCCAGCGAACCCTCCTCCGCGAGTGGGGCCTTCCGGAGCCGATTCAAAAAGCGGTGTTGGCGACGGCGGAGAAGGTCGGCCGACTCGACGGCCCGGCACCCACCATCGAGCGACTTTCGGCGGGCGACGAACTCGACTGTGGCACCACACTCGAAACGGTTCACCTTCCGGGGCACACCGAGGGTCTCGTCGGCTTTGCCTTCGACGGTGACGCAGGACGGGAACTGTTCTCCGGGGACGCCCTCCTCCCCGACATCACGCCGAACGTCGGCGGTGCCGACGTTCGACTCGACAATCCACTGGCCGCGTATCTGGACACACTTTCCCATTTCATCGATTCCGATTACGACCGCGTGTGGCCGGGCCACGGCGACGTGATGGAAACCCCCGCCGAACGAGCGCGGAAAATTCGAACGCACCACCGCGAGCGTGCGGGCAACATTCTCGACGTGCTGACTGACCACGGGTCGGCCAACCCGTGGTCGATTGCTAGACACCTGTTCGGACAACTCGACGGCATCCACGTCCTCCACGGGCCGGGCGAAGCCTACGCCCACCTCGAACATCTCGCGGAATCGGACGCAGTCCGCCGCGTCGAAAACGAGTACGAACTGGTCGAGCGCCCGGATTTGGACGCGCTGTTCGGGGAAGTCACGGCGGTCAGTCCATAGTCGGCAATAGCTTCGCATAGGGTGTTTCCGCGACCGAAGCGACTAATGAAATACATTTTATGCTATTCAATTCGATAACCGAGCATGTCCCGCCAGTCCGCCGCCACCGATGCCGCCATCAACGGCATCGTCGGTATCGCTCTCCTCTCCGTCGGAACTATTTCAGCGTCCGTATTCGCCATCATGCTCAACCCGTGGCTTACCGCCGTACCGGCACTGCTCGTCTGGGCCACGTTCGCTTTCTATGGATTCAAGCAGTTTGCCTACGGTCTTCACACGATTGTGGCGGATGCAACGAGAAAATAAAGAAACTGTTTCCTTACCCTTCCATGCCGCCGAAGGACAGGCCGCTCTCGATGTACCGTTGTGCGAACAGATACACCAGCATGATGGGCGTGGCGAAGGTCAGCGCAAAGGCCGAGAACCGCGCCCACGGCGTCGAATACTTGCCGACGAGGCTGTAGAGTCCCACCGGAAGCGTGTACTTGTCCGCGTCGAGCAGGAGTTGCGCGACGATGAACTCCGTCCATCCAGCGAGGAAGCTGAACACCAGCACGGTGGCCAGTCCGGCCTTCGACAGCGGGAGGATGATTTCCCACACGATGCGCCACGAGGACGCGCCGTCCATCATCGCCGCCTCCTCGTAGGAGGTCGGGATGCTGTCCATGTACGTCTTCAACAGCCACGTATTGAACGGCACGGCAGTCGCCGCGTAGTACGCCGACAGCGCGAGTTTGCTGTTGTCCAGTCCGACTTGAACGAACGTGGCGTACAGCGCGATGAGCGCGGCGACGCCCAGCCCGCCGCCGACCTGCGTGAACAGGACGTAGCCGTACAGGATTTTCGAGCGGAAGATGAACTTCCGGCGCGACAGCGCGTAGGCCGCCGGAACGACGATGCACATCGTCAAGATGACCGTCGGAATCGCAACCGTGAGGCTGTTCCAGAGGAACACCGGGAAGTCCGAACAGCCACCGTACTGGGCACAGTCCACGGTGGTCGAGATGCCCGGCGTGTTCAGCGCGATTTCGTAATCGAGCAGACCGATGGCGATTTCCGTGCTCGGAATTTCCATCCCGCCGAGAACCCAGAGGTAAGCGTCCGGCGACGGATTTTTCGGCCAGAGACGAATCCCGCTGGACGAGTACAGCGACCCGCCGTCGCCCGACAGCGAGGCGAGGAAAATCCAGTAAATCGGGAACAGGAGTGCGCCAATCATCAACAGTGCGGATGAGGTGGCGAGGACTTTCGCGACCACTCGTCGCGGCGGAACGTCGCCGTTTTGCAGGCCGACGATGGTGTACCGAACCGTCTCCCCGGCGCGAACCGGCGCGCCGAGGACGTGTTTCACGTCCTCGGCTAGTTTTCCTGAAATGCCGTCGGCGCTCATTCGTTGACCCCCTCCGCGAGGCGGCCGCGCTTCACGTTCAGAAACATGAAGCCGCTGATGACGACGAGCGTCAGCGTCATGATGGCGGCACCCATACCGTACTGGTCGAAGCGAAACGCTTCACGATAGCCGTAGACGATGAGCAGTTCGTTCTGGCGGAGCGGGCCGCCCTTGTTCATCACGAACGGGATGAGGAACTGTTGGAACGACGCCGCCGCCGTCAGAATCGACGCGAAGAGGACGGGCCGTTTGATGGACGGGAGCGTGACATGCAGGAATCGATTGAAGAATCCCGCGCCGTCAACCATCGCCGCGTCGTGGAGTTCCTCAGGAACGTCCTGCAAGGCACTCACGATGATGATGACCATGAACGGGTAGGCCAGCCACGCTTCCGTGATGTTGTAGGCGAGGAACGCCGTCCAGCGTTCGTCGAGCCAGAGGATTGGCTGAAGGTTGATTATTTCGAGCAGTTGGTTCGCCAACCCGTACTGAGCGTTGCTGAAGATGCCGCGCCAGACGGTGATGGTGAAGATGGACGGCAGGCCCATCGGGATGATGATGAACGAGCGCATGTAGCGCCGACCGACGACGTGTTCGCTGGTCAGGACGAGCGCGATAGCGATGCTCAGCCCGATTTTGAGCGTCACGCTCGTGAACACGAACAGCCACGAGACGCCCATCGAGTTCCAGAAACTCGCGTTGATGGGGAGTTGCGTTCGATAGCCGAACAGGTCGAGGGTGAAATGCGGCGTGCCGAACAACACCTGCATGTAGTTGTCGAATCCGACGAACGAAAAGGACTCGCTGAACAGCGTCACGTTCGTCGCGTCGGTGAACGAGAGGTACACCGAGTACGCGATTGGGTAGAACATGAACGCCGAGAACAGAAACAGCCCTGGCAGTACGAGGAGCAAGGGCAGGTCGTCCCGGTCGAACACCGGATTTTCGAGCGCTTGCGCGCCGCGTGAGAACGTCGAGCGAATACTCATTGAAATAGTGGATGGAAACTGTTAGTCCCAGTTCTGTTTGATAGTCTTCTCGGCCTGCTGGAACGCCGGTTTGGCGTCCTGATTGCCCTTGGCAACCTTGGTGAAGGCGTTTTTGAGTGGGTCCCAAACGCTCGCCATGTGCTTGTGCGTCGGAATGGGTTCGCCCATCTGGACTGTCTGAGAGTACGCTTTAGTCGCAGCAGACAGTTCGTCGCTCCCGGCGAGGTCTTGATGAACCGGAATAAATCCGTGTTGGTCGGCGAGCGCGGAGAGAACGTCCGTGTTCGTGGTGTGCCACTCGGCGAATTTTCGCGCCGCCTCGGCGCTCTTTCCGCCGTCGTTCATCTTCTTCGAGAAGTACCACATCTTAACCGTCGTGTACGGTTTCGGCTCTCCACCGTCCGGTTTCGGAAGCGGCGCAACGCCGACATCGAGATCGGAATCACGGACGGTGCCGAGGAACCACGGTCCGTTGATTGCGAACGGGGCGTTACCCTCGTTGAACACCGCTGCCTGCGGGTCGTAAGCGTGGTCTTTCGGGATGTATTTCACCAGTTTGTCGCGAACGAAGCGGAATCCCTGCAGCGTCTTTTCGTTCGTCAGACCGAGTTCGTCGTTCTGTTCGTCGTAGTAGAATCCGCCGAAGGCCTGCACGTAGCCGCTGATGAAGTACGGGTCGATGGGGAACGAGAGGCCGTACTTTCCGTTGCCGGGGTCGTGATGGTCGTCCATGATGGACTGCATGTCGGCTACCGTCTCCGGCGGTTCGTCCACCAGTTCCTTGTTGTAGAGCAGGCTGACCGTCTCCGCGGCCCACGGGAGACCGAGAACTTCGCCGTTGAACTGGACCGCCTTCGCGGCGGCGTCCGTGTACGTCGATTCGAGGTCAACGGACAGGTTGCTCTTCTGGTCGGAGAGGAAGTCGATTCCCTGATACTCGCCGACCCAGTCGTGTGCCCACTGAAACATGTGGGGGCCTTTGCCCGCCGGAATCGCGTTCTCCAACTTCTTTTCCAGTTCCGAAATCTCGGAGAGTTGTATCGTGTGGTTCGTCTCGCTCTTGAACGTCCCGACGTTTTCTTCGAGATTCTTTTTCGGTCCTTTCGAGCGCGCGTGCCAGAGTTGCGCAGTTGCACCGGAGGAATCGCCATTCCCCGAACCGTCTCCTGACGTGTCGTCGCCCGAATTATCGTCGTTTACGCTGATACAGCCAGCCAAGGTTGCACCAGCCAATGCACCGCCAGTTTGGATGAATCGTCGCCGTGGGTATGACATTGGTTTATCCGTTATGAAATATGACTTCACGTATTTAATCCTTAGGTATTTTCGTGTCCTTTTGAATAAGACAGACTCACACTACGCTTTCATCAGCCGTTTTTCGCCCGCTCAAAAATAGTATGAAAAATCACATCACGAATTTAGTACGATGGGAAAGGACTTTACCGTGGCACGACACCACACGAAGTAATGGCAAATCTTCGGCTAAAGAATCTCAGAAAGGAGTTCGACCGTGGCCAAATCGTCGCGGTGGACGACCTGAACCTCGACATCGAGGATGGCGAGTTCGTCACCCTCGTCGGCCCGTCGGGGTGTGGAAAGACGACGACCCTCAGGATGATTGCTGGACTGGAACGCGCCACCTCCGGTAACATCTACATCGGCGACGACGACGTGACCAACGTTCACGCGAAAAACCGCGACGTGGCGATGGTGTTCCAGAACTACGCGCTCTATCCGCACAAAACCGTCGAGGAAAATATGTCGTTCGGCCTGCGGATGAGCACCGACCTCTCGAAAGACGAGCGCTACGAGCGCGTCTACGAGGCCGCCGAGATGATGGGCATCGAGGATTTGTTGGACGACAAACCCGACGAACTCTCCGGTGGGCAAAAACAGCGCGTCGCCCTCGGCCGCGCAATCGTGCGCGAACCCGACATCTTCCTGTTCGACGAACCGCTAAGCAACCTCGACGCGAAACTTCGCACCACAATGCGCACCGAAATCCAGCGCATCCAACAGGAACTCGGGATTACCGCGGTGTACGTCACGCACGACCAAGAGGAGGCGATGACGATGGGCGACCGAATCGTCATCCTCCGCGACGGCGAACTCCAACAGATGGGCGCGCCGACCACTGTCTACGAAAATCCAACGAACAGTTTCGTCGGCGGATTCGTCGGGTCGCCGAGCATGAACTTCATCGACGTTCGCGCGACCAACGATTCCGGCGAAATCGTGCTCAGAGATGGCGAAGGCGACTTTTCCTGTCGCCTCTCGTCTTCTTTCTCCGGGCGAATCGAAAACACGAACGAGCAGTTCACGGTCGGTATCCGCCCCGAGGACGTGTTCCCTGCAACAGGCGAGGAACGAAACGTCCTCGAAACGACGGTGGAAGTCGTGGAGCCAATCGGGAGCGACAACTACCTCTACCTCGACCTCACCGAGGATTTCATCGCCCGCGTCGATTCCGACGTGGAACCCTCCCCGGGCGATAGGATTCAGGTAACGTTTGCAGAAGACGATGTGCACGTCTTCGACAGCGAGAACGGGAAAGTCGTGAGCGACGAGAAAGAAACCGCGAAAGCGTCGGTCTGAGGTTCGAATCTATCGGAGTCGGACGCCGATTTCAGTCCAGCGCCGTTTTCGCTTCTTCTGCTTCCAGTACATCCTGTTCGTCCAGCGACGCCACCGTCGCCAGTCGAATCGCGTGCGGCCATCCGAGCGGTGTCGCGCTGTCCGCGGCACCCACGTCGAAGAACTGCTCGGGCAGATAGCCGGAATCGGCACAGAGCGGGCCGTCGGGCAGGAGAAGCGAGAGGAGTTCGCGCGATCGGCGCGCGAACTCGTCGGCGCGCGCGTCGTCGCGCGCCGACAGCAGATGGGCGAGTTCCCCCGCGGCATTGGCACCCCAAGCGGTCGAAACCGTCCAGATTTTCGATTCAGCCTGCTCGCGCTTTCGCCAATCGTCCTCGTCGAATCGCGCGAGGCCGCGAACGTCGCTTTCCGTTGGGTCGCGCCAGAGTCCATCCAGAACGGATTCGGTGTGGGAAACGAGGCGGTCAACCTGCTCTGCATCGAGGTCGGCAACTCGGGAGTAGGCGCGATGTGCGCCAGCGAGCGCGAGGGCGCTCGAATCGAGGCGAGCATCAATCTCACCGTCGTCCAGTCGAAGTGCGTAAAATTCGCCCGTCCAGAGATTGTCGAGTCCGGACAGAACTGCTTCCGCCTGCGATTTCGCGCGCTCTCTGAGTTTTGTGTCGAGGGGCGCACCTGCAAGTGCGGCGTAGGCTTCGAGGTACGTCGCGGCGGTGTGGGCGAATCGCCCGGTCATGTTCTCCCACGCGTTCTGGCAGTGAACCGGCAACCCGTCCGATTCGAGGGTGTCGTCCAGTCCGCCGAGAGCGGAGTCGAGGGTCTTCCGAATGTTGGATTCGAGTTCCGAATCCATGTCACCGTCACGGAGATAGTTTGCGAGGAACGCGATGACGCTTCCCGTCTGGTCGGCCTGATAATCCGCGCCGTCGCCTGCTTCGACGCGGGCGTTGGCCCATCCGGGGGCGATGGTGCCGTCGCGCGGCCAAACGCGGTGAGGCCACGTTCCATCCTCGCGTTGGGTGTCGCAGTAGAACTGCGCGCTCCGGGCGTGCCAGTCCGAAAGCGAGAGGTCGAAGTGACTGTCGGACGCGAGAAGGAAGCGCGATATTTCCGCATCGTCACGGAACCACGTGTAGCCGTACCCGCCGGAGTAGGCGTAGAACGGGTCGAAATCCGGCCCGGCGATTCGCGCACCGGTTTCAGCCGAAAGGAGCGAGAGGACACGCAGGTCGGAAACGACGGCTTCGGTTTCGGGCGTGTTGGGACGTTTCGGAACCTGCTCCGCCGCGGCGGTCTGAATTTCCTCGGCCGAGTCGAATTGCGCTGTGAGTTCTCGAATACGGTCGAGAGCGACTTCACGCGACGTTTCGTCGCGGTCTACGAGAAGCGAAACGAGGGTCGTGCCTTCGTCGTCTTCGTCGCCATTCAGCGTGACCGGAACGACGAGTTCGCCGCTCAGTCTGCTCTCCTCGTATCGTCCGGCCTCGTCGGTCTGCGGAACTTCTGTTGCCCGGTCGGAGACGAGAGAGGCGAAGTCGGTCGGCACCTGCCCGTGGATTTCTTCCGGTACAGGGCTGGTTGCGAGGTAATCGTGTTCGTCGGCGTGGAACAGTTCGATTACGTCGCCGTGTCGCAATTGGCCGATTCGGTCGTCACGGCCGTCGGGGACGAAACCGAGGTAGGCGACCAGTTCGGTGGATTCGACGGGGAAACCATCCGAAACGAAGTGCGTGACGTGAGCGTCCGAAATCGTCAAATCGTATTGCGTCACCGACCAGTCGTTTGCCTCGTGTTCGGTGACGACGAGCGCTGTTTCGCCGTCGTATCGCTGTGTCGAGGCGATTTCGTCGCTGTCGAACCACGACGTCTCGCCGTCGCAGCGAATCCCGAACCGGGAGCGGTCGATTCCGTGCTGTCCGGACAGGGGATAGGAGTAGTCGCGGAGCGAACCGTCCGGGGCAACGTGAACGAGTCGGGCGTCAAGACCGGAAAACCGGCCTGCAGGCGTCCTGCGCTCACCGGGGAAGCGTGTTGCACTCCCGCGATGGCGCTTGTAGTCTGCGAGGGTGTCGCGGAGCGTCATCAGTTACACCACGGGGAGTGTTATTAAAATACTTGGTGAAATAATCGTTCACAGATTAACAAAAATCCAAACGTTGTTACCCCCTGCGTGAGGTGTGTCGAGTATGCACGAATCAGCTCCACCGCGGTTTACTTCCGTCGGCGAGGCGGTCGAACTCGCGCCACGCGACCCGAATCCGGAATCGGAGCACGAATGGTCGGTCGAAAGTCGGCCGGACGGGAGTTCAGCGACAGTCGGCGATTCACCGGTTATCCACTTCGAACCGGACGAACCCGGCGTCTATCGGCTTTGCCTCTCCGGAGAAAAAGACGACAGCCACCGACTCGTGCGCGCGTTTCCCGACGAGCGTCGAACCGCGCGGTTCGAACTGCCCGTCAGCGACCTCCCGATACCACAGGCGGAACTCGATTCCATCTGCATCGCCGGGCCGTTCAACGAGCACATTACCGGCGCAGACCGCCCGACCTTCGAGGACGGGAGCTACGTCTTCGAAACCCGACTTCCGCCGGGCGACCACCCCTACGGATTCCTGCTGAACGACGACCTTACGGAGCAGGTGCAGGACACCTTGACGATACCGGGCCCGGGGCGTCCACGGGTGCGTGTCGATAGCGAACTCGACGGCGACGAAATCGTGATTTCGGCAGAAGCGAGTTCGGCACCGAACAGCAAATTCTCGGACGGAGAGTTGGCAGTGGAGTTCTATCTGGAACACGGAAAAACGGCGGACGACCGAGACGGCGTCTCGGTCGTCCGCGACCAGCGAAGCCTCCGACTTTCTCGCGAGGAAATCGAGGACGAAATTCGGGTTCACGCGGTCGCAGTCGGCGAACGCCACAGCGTCGCCGACTGCGTGGAAATCCGTGGGAGTGCAGATACGACAAACGCCCTCGAACTCCGAAGGCCCAACGACGCCCCGGAGTGGGCCGAATCGCCGACCGTTTACGAGATTTTCGTTCGGTCGTTCGCGGGGGAAACGGTCGAGACGACCTTTGCGGAACTAGAGCGACGGATTCCCTACCTCGAATCGCTGAACGTGGACTGCGTCTGGTTGACGCCGATTCTGGAGAGTCCGACCGACCACGGCTATCACACGACGAACTACTTCAAAACGGCGGGCGACCTCGGCACGCGCGAGGAGTTCGCGTCCTTCGTGTCTCGGTGTCACGAGGCCGACATTCGAGTCATCTTCGACCTCGTCATCAACCACTCCTCGCGCGACCATCCCGCGTTCCAAATGAGCGCGGCAGAGGTGCCGGAATACAGGGACTGGTACGTCTGGGAGACTGACGAAGAGACTGGCGAGAAGCGCGCGCAACGCTACTTCAACTGGGAGCAGATTCCGAACTTCAACTTCGATTCGCTCGCAGTACGCCGATTCCTCCTCGACGTGGTTGACGAATGGGCCGGAATGGTCGATGGCTTCCGATGCGACGTGGCGTGGGGCGTTCCGCACGAGTTCTGGAAGGAAGTCGCGGAGCGCGTTCCGGACGATTTCCTCCTGTTGGACGAGACGATTCCGCGCGACCCCGACTACCACGAAGGCGAATTCACGATGCACTACGACACGACTCTGTATCACACTCTGCGCGAAATCGGACAGAGTGACAAACCCGCCACCGCGATTTTCGACGCGCTGGAAGACGCCGAGCGCGTCGGATTCCCCGATAGTGCAGTACATCTCCGCTACGTCGAAAACCACGACGAATCGCGCTATCTGGACGAATGCGGAAAAGATGCGCTCAAAGCCGCGACTGCCGCGACGTTCACGCTTCCCGGCGCGCCAATGATTTACTACGGGCAGGAGCGCGGCATGACCGAGTACCGCGGAACGATGCAGTGGGGACACGGCGACGACGAGTTGACGAAGTTCCACCGCGCGCTGAGCGAACTGCGCGACGAATATCCAGTTCTGCGTGATGGAACAGTGAAGCAGGTGGAATTTGAATGCCACTCGGAGAACGTCGTCGCGTTCGCGCGCGAGTCCGGGGACTCGCGCGCAGTCGTCGTCCTGAACTTCGGCGAATCAGCGCGAGAGATGACCGTGGATGCCGAAATCGAAGCAAAGAATCTCGTGACGGGCGAGCGGATTTCGACCGCAGAAGACAGGAATGGTAAAACGAAATTCACGATCCAAAGCGTCGTCGTCGCTCGCGTCACCGAGTGAAGTTTATACTTTCACGGAGAAGACCCGACAACGAATGGACGACCGTACGCTCTCTGACCTGCTTCGGCAGTTCGGTCTTTCGGAGAAGGAAGTCGATACCTATCTCGCAATTTTGGAACAGGGCGAGGCGAAAGCCAGCACCATCGCGGACGACGCTGGCGTCTCGAAACGTTACGTCTACAGCACCAGCGAAAAGTTGGCCGAGCGGGGTTTCGTGGAAGTCAACGACCACGTCGTGCCGACGATGATTCGCGCGAATCCGCCGGAACAGGTCATCGGAACGCTGTCCGACCGAGTGGAGACGATGCACCCGGCGCTGGACGAGCGGTTTTCCGCGACGACCAGCGATCCCGACCAGTTCGAAGTCATCAAATCCCGCGTCACCGTCATCAAGCGAATCGAAGACAGACTGGCGGAAGCGAACGAGGAAATCACGCTCTCGATTCCCTACGAACACCTCCCCGAGGTGGCGAACGAACTCGGTGCGGCGGTCGAGCGCGGCGTCCTCGTCCTGCTCGTCGTCAGTGGCATCCACCACGAAGACATCGACACATCGGAGTTCGAAGGCATCGCCAGCGCCGCGCGTGCGTGGCGCGAACCGATGCCGACGACATTGACGGTTGACCAACGGTTCGGCCTCGTCGCACCGACCGAGATGATAGTTCGTTCGAACAGCGACAAGCAAGCAATTACGTTCGCACAGGAACAGCTCGTTCCCGTCCTCGTCGGGTCGTTTCTCGGCAACTACTGGCCGATGGCGAACCAAGTGTACGCGACCGCTCCGGCGGAACTTCCGCGGACGTTCCACGACTTCCGCCATGCAGTTTTGCACGCGACGCTTCACCTCCGGGGAAATCACCCGATTCTCGCGCGTGTTCGCGCGCGACCAGTCGGCGAGAAAAACGGCCCGATGACCGTCGAAGGAAAAATCGTCGATGTTCGTCAGGGACTCGTCGAACCGGCGTCGAACGCGTTTCCGGTCGAAACCGCGCTCGTCCTCGAAACCGAAGAGGGAGAGGTGAGCATCGGCGGTTCCGGGTCGTTCATCGAGGATTTCGAGGCGAAAGACGTAACGCTCGAACTCGAAGCGTAGTTCGAGTTGGCGTGTTCGAACCGGAAGGTTAGACGTTTTCGACGCGCTTTTCGAGCAGTTTCCGATTTCGAACGTTCGCTTTCCATCCGGCGTCGAACAACGACCCAAGGAGTGGGACAGACCCGCCGAAGGTGTCGATGAGGATGTTCACCAGCATCCGGGCGAGCGTGTGCCGAGGGACGCCCATCAGATAGCCCTCGAAGACGATGTAGAGGGAAATCAGGGCGGATGCCACGTCGCCGCCGACCGGCAAAATTCCCATCACTGGATCGAGTCCGAACCGGAAGTTCGTGCCGGGGACGCGAAACGCTTCGTCCAGTAGATTGCTTAGTTTTCGCACTCGTCGAATGGAACCGCGTTTGTTTCGAGGAACGTCGGAGAGGTCTGCATACTGAGTCATAGAGTAAATAAGCCATCCGAATCGGTTATGCACTCTGCTTGCGTATTCGGCGAACTTCTGCTCGGCGAGTGGAGGCGGAGAACTCGTGCAGACGTGTTGGCCAGTTCATTTACAGGAGTTAGCGATGAGAGATTGGTCATGCGCGAAGTCGAAATAACGTCCATTCATCAGATGACGCCGCGGGTAAAGCAATTTGAACTCGTCGATGACGACGAGTTCGATTTCCGACCCGGCCAGCACACGCACCTCCATTTCGAACAGGACGGCGACGAGGTGGTTCGGCCCTACACCGCGGTGACGCGACCCGGAACGGACAGCATCTCGCTGGCGATAAAGAAGTACGACGACGGCACCGCGTCAGTGTACATGCACGACCGAGAACCCGGAGACACCATTCAAATCGAGGACTTGGACGGAAATCTCTACCTTCGGGATATGGACTCCGACGCGGCGTTCGTCTCGACCGGCACCGGAATCACGCCGATGATGGCGATGGTGAAACAGTATCTTCGGGAGGGTGACGGCGAAGCGACGTTCCTCTACGGTGAGAAAACGCAGGAAGACGTTATGTTCCGGGAAACGCTCGACCAACTCGAATCGGCGCACGAAAACCTGACCGTGGTTTACTCGCTTTCTGAAGAAGACTGGGCTGGAAAGACGGGACACGTGCAAGAACACATCGAGGAATCTGTTTCGTCGCCCGGAGAAACCGATTTCTACATCTGCGGCGTTCCGGGAATGGTCGTAGATACGAAGGAGAAACTCGCGGACATCGGCGTTTCCGACGAACGCGTTTACAGCGAAGGGTGGGAAGACGACGAAGTGTCGGAGGAGTAGGAACGTTGGGAGTAGTGAGTCGTACCAACGGGAGGTTAAAGCTCTCAGTACGGATTCCACGCGACTTCCCAGAGGTGGCCGTTCGGGTCGGCAAAGTAACCGGAGTAGCCGCCCCAATCCGCCTCCTGCGCCGGTTTCACGAGCTCGCCGCCTGCGGAAACCGCTTCGCCGAGAACGTCGTCCACTGCGTCCTTCGATTCGACGTTGTGCGCGAGCGTGATTCCGTCGAACTCGCCGACGCCGGGGGAAACCGTCGCATCCTCGGCGAGCAGTTCGCGGGGGTAGAGTGAGAGTTTCATCCCCGACATCTCGAAGAAGGCGATTTCAGCGTCCGGTTCGCGGTCGTCCATCGGGAGCGAGAGGCCGTCTCGATAGAACCGGATGGATTCGTCGAGATCGGCGACGCCGAGCGTGACGATGCTGATTCGTGGTTCCATGATTGGAGTTCGCAGGGAGAGAGAATAAACGGCAGTGGTGGCACTACTGTCGAACCACGTTCCAAAATACCGAGATTCCGAAACAGTGAATCGCTCTCGGGAGAGGTGTCTCCCATGAGCAAAATCCACGTCACGGTGTGGAACGAATTTCGACACGAGCGAGAGGGCGGAGCGGCAGAAGAGTGTTATCCGGAGGGAATCCACGCAGTTCTCGCGGAACTGTTCGAATCGCGCGGCTTCGACGTGAAAACCGCTACGCTGGACGAACCGGAGCACGGCCTCACCGAGGCCGTGCTTGATGAGACGGACGTACTGACGTGGTGGGGACACGCCGCCCACGAGGAGGTGGCGGACGAGGTCGTAGAGCGAGTCCGCGAGCGCGTTCTCGATGGGATGGGCCTCATCGTCCTCCATTCGGGCCATTTTTCGAAAATCTTCAAGCGACTCATGGGGACGACCTGCGACCTGAAATGGCGAAACGAGGGCGAGCGCGAACGACTCTGGACGGTGGAACCGAGCCACCCGATTGCGAGCGGAATTGACGAGCAAGTCGTCGTACCCGAGGCGGAGATGTACGGCGAACGATTCGACGTTCCCGCGCCGGACGAACTCGTCTTCACGAGTTGGTTCGAAGGCGGCGAAGTGTTCCGAAGTGGCTGTTGTTACCGGCGGGGGTCGGGTCGTGTTTTTTACTTCCGCCCAGGTCACGAAACGTATTCAATCTATCGGCAGACGGAGATACGACAGGTTCTCGAAAACGCCGTCGAATGGGCGGCCCCGAAAAACATTGACGCTCCGTCGTTCGGTGAGGTTCCGGTCGGGCCGGAACGACGCGACTGACGAGAGAAGAGGAGAAAGAGGAGTAGGGAGGTGTGGAGGGAAGAGGAGAAAGAGAAGGGACGATAAATAACAAATTTTGTTGAATCGTGAACAGAGGCGGTGAAAGTTTGTGAAGTGACACCTTATATAGATTAATAGACAGTATCTATGACAGACTTTTGATGGTAATGGGTGAAAAGAGAAGAGCAGGACAAAGTTATTTATTGGTCACATACAAGACCAGTAGTGTAGAATGGAACGTCGCCCGATTCGGGTGCTTCACGTCGAGGACAACGAGTTCTTCGCAACAGTTGCGTCGGACATCCTCCAACAGGAACTCGACGACGTAGAAGTTCACACCGAAAACGCCCCAAGCGACGCCCTCAACCGGCTGAAAGAGGAGCAGTTCGACTGCGTCGTTAGTGATTACGAGATGCCGGAAATGAACGGGCTTGAACTGCTGGATGCCGTCAGAGAGATACGTTCGGAACTACCGTTCATTCTCATGACCGGCGGGGGAAGCGAAAACACCGCCAGCAGGGCCATCTCGGCCGGAGTCACCGACTATCTCCAGAAAGGCGACGGACGACGGCAGTTCGTCGCGCTCGCCAATCGAATCGAAAACGCAGTCTCCCACCGCCGCGCGGAGAAAGCAGTTCGGCGACAGATAACCATCAACGACCTTATCTGGGACGTGAGCCAGTCGCTCCTCGAAGCGTCCACGCGAGAGGACATCGAACAATCGGTCTGTGAACGCCTCGCCGACTCCCAGTCCTATCTGTTCGCGTGGGTCGGGAAAGTAGAGGACGGGCAAATCGCACCGCGCTTTTCCGCTGGAACCGAAGCTGGCTATCTCGACGCAGTGTTTCACACCGACGCCGAAGAAAGCGAGTCGAAGCCGATTTCTCGCGCGTTGAAACCCGACGATCCGATTTCCCGTGCAGTAGAAACCGGCGAAATACAGACGACGCAGGATATTGCGGGTGACGGATTTTCGAAAGCGGCTATTTCTGATGAAACCGATGCAGATTGTAATGGAATCGGCACAGATTGCACAAAAGAGAGACAAGAGACAGTTCGCACCGGAGAGCCAGAGGCATCCGATTCCTCGCTAGAACACTGGCGCGAAAAAGCACTCGAACGCGGGTATCACTCCAAGGCAGCCATACCGCTCCGGTACGAAGATTCCCTTTACGGCGTTCTGAACGTCTATGCCGACCATCCACATGCGTTTGACGAAACGGAGCGACAAGTGCTTTCGAAGTTCGGAAACAGCATGGCCTACGCGATAAATTCGGTTCGAACGCGACAGGAGTTGATACGACGAGAACAGCGATTGCAGGTGTTCAACCGCATTCTCCGGCACAACCTCCGGAACGACCTGAACGTCGTACTTGGGCACGCGGACAACATCAAGGAAGCCGTTCCGAAAACGACGGAGAACGCGGAAATCATAAAGCGAAAAGCGACCGAGTTAATCGACATCAGCGAGAAGGCCCGCGAAGTCGGGAAGACACTCGACAGAAGTGGTCAAACCGGGAAAGCCGTAGAAATCACGAGCATCATCGAACGCGCCTGTTCCGACCTCCAAGAGTCGTATCCAAACGTCGTTCTCTCGACCGAACTGCCCGACACCGCGTGGGTCTACGGAGACAAAACGCTGGATACCGTCGTCAACGAAGTCGTGGAGAACGCAATCGAACACAACGACCGGGATGAACCAGTCGTGACGCTTTCGGTGGCAGCCATGGATTCCGAGAGAGAAAGCGGGGTAGAAATAATTATCTCGGACAACGGGCCGGGAATCCCGAAAGAAGAACAATTAGTTCTCATCGAAGGGAGGGAAACCGCGCTCCAACACGGGAGCGGACTCGGCCTGTGGTTGACGAACTGGGTCGTCGGCAAGTTCGACGGCGAACTCACGTTTGGCACCAACGAACCGCGCGGAAGTGTCGTAACGATTCGGCTCCGACGGGCCGAATCGCCGAGCAAGTAGTAAAGCTTGGTTTCTGGATGCGATTGAATGGTGTTTCCCGTCGTCCGACGGTTTTTACCTGCTTCCGAACTAGTTCAACAATAAGTATATAATGATGAAGCAAAATAGTAGGAACGAAATGAGTACGGAACTACCGGGATTCATCGACCGGTTCAGACAACCGGAATACGTGGGAGAGAATCGTTGTACTCCCTGCACGATTGTAAACGTGACAATTGCCGTAGTCGTCAGCACAGTGCTGACGTTTGCGGCGATACCAGTCGGTATCACCTTCTTTGCGTTCAGTATGGCGGCCATCTACCTCCGAGGGTATCTCGTCCCCGGAACGCCGACACTGACGAAAACGTACTTCCCCGATTGGTTGCTCCGAATGTTCGACAAAAGCGAGATGGGAACGCCAACGCAGGCACCAAAAGAGTCCGACCGTGAACCGGAAGAGGTGCTCACGGAAGCAAACGTCATCGAACCCTGTGCGGAAATCGACGATCTCTGTCTCGATGACGAGTTCCAGACGGCGTGGCAGGAGAACATGGAACGCGTCCTCGAAGAAGGTGCGGAAAAGAGCGACCTGAGTCGTATTCTCGATGCGGACGAAGAGGAACTGGAGTTTGAGGAGCACGAGAGCGCTTTCCTCGCTCGAATCGACGGCCGAAGACTCGGACAGTGGGAATCCCACGCCGCACTGGTCGCCGACCTCGCCGCAGCGCGCGAACTGTCCGACCGCTACGGCGACTGGGACGAACTCACCGTGGACAATCAGAGTCGAATCCTGAGCGGCCTCCGAATCTTTCTCGAAACGTGCCCGGAATGTGGCGAGATGATTACCGCAGAACAGGAAACCGTCGAGTCCTGCTGTCGCTCGATGGAAGTCGTAGCGGCGACCTGTGGAGGCTGTGACGCCCGCATTCTGGAAGTCGAGCAGAACTAATTTAACACGGGTACACCGTTATTTCCGCTGTTTTTACGAAACAATCCATTGCTTCCGGGTGTATTCTACTGTTTTCAACATGATGTTACATTTGTTCAGTTTATGTAGTGTGAGTTATAACAGAGATATATCGAATAGCCGTAGAGAGCAAAGAGGTATCATACAAGAGAGTAGTCCCCAGACACCACTGTTTCCGCTGTTTTTCGGGTCGATAGTAGCGGAAGGATTCGCAACAGTCCGTGTTGGAGACAGCCGGAAAGGGCATTTCTAACATTCGTGAGAGTTCACAAAAGCATCCGGCGTCACGAACCAGAAGTTCGTCGGCATCAGAACGGTTCGCTCCTCGGCTCGGTTCCAGACGTACCAAATAAAGCCATAATATGAGTAGATCGCCGGGAGCACGGCCGCTACCAAAAAGGTAGAACGGTGGTTGTTCTTCCATCGGCGTAGTTCAGCGACATGGTTGCCCACCGTCAAACAGTTCGTCAGGTCAGACCTCCTTACCCCACGATTTCCGCTGTTCTTCGAATAGCGTCGTTTCGTCTCAACACCATGATTTCCGTTGTCGAACGTATAAAGGGAAGAAAACGAAGAAGGAGGAGAGACGGAAGCTACCCCATGATTTCCGCTGTTCAGTCGGGTGAGATCACGTTTAGGTGGTCAACGAAGGAGTGAACTAGCTTGATAAAGGGGCGGTTTCAGTGATTCAAAGCTTCTCGGAGGAGCAGATTTCTATGGTCGCGTTAGTATACAATCTATATATACCGGATTTTTATTACAAATGCTAAATATATTATATGATCTCGTACTTTTAGGAGCATCAATTTCTGTAGCCAGACAAGAGTCGACCTAATAGAATATCGGATACGGGTCAAATACAGGGTTGTAGCAGTTCACGAAGCATGTAGTGAGAGACGTGTGTTAACAATCGACAATAACACCCACCCCATGATTTCCGCTGTTTTTGGGATGAAGGTGGGTGGGGGTGAGAGCGGGGGTGGGTATGGGGAGTTGTCGAACACGGAGCAAAACTACCGGAACGTGTAATGAACTCCGATAAGATCCATTTATTCCCCCGGTTGTCCGTTCCTCGATGAACTAATGGCCAGTTATCACTGTAATGAGTTTCATACTTTTTGTTTATATTATTGAACAGGAGAAATATAAATCTCGGAAAACTATAGTCGAACCTCTAGAATACATATCTATTGAAGCAAGTCTAGCTATCTTTGTGTTTACCCAGTACGGGTATTGTTCTATATCTCTTTGTATAAAACTGTCGCTCTAGTAAGCGACTTTTCACCACCCCACCCACCTCCACCCAACTAGACACAGGAAATAGTGGGGTGGGTGTGTCTTTATAAATAAAACAGTATCTTCACGACAACCACGTTCTTGAAACCCTCCGTTTTCCACCGCAAAAGCGTCTCTTCTTCTGCTATTCGACAAAAACATCTATTCGACACCCCCACTGTTTCCGTTGTTCTACGTATTCCGTCGTTGGTGGGGCAGAGGACGCGGAACTAGCGTGGAAGGAGAATAGAAGAGGGAGAATAGAAGAGGAGGAATCAAAGAGAGGAAAATAATGTGGAAAAAACGGACGGCGTGGTGGAAACGGAGAAGTGGAGAGCATGAAAGCGGAGAACATGAACAGCGTGAACCGGATTGATGAAACCGCGAATCGTTGCGTCGTGAATTGGTTAAAAAATCACAAACGTCCAGTAGCAGTCGAACGGTCTGTGGCAGCCGAACGAGAAGTACGAAAACATCGGAAACAACACTCTCCGATAAAACCAGTGGGTATTTATACATCGACAAACAGAAGAAACAGCGGACGCCCCACTTTTATATGCTCTTCCGTGAAACAATGCTGCAATGTCATCGTTTAGTTTCGACCGGGACAACTCTCTCTACAAAAACCGGGACGCATTACTAGAAGAGTACACGCCCAACAATCTTGTCGGGCGGGACGACGAACTCGAAGAGTACCACGCCGCTCTCCAACCGATTATCAACGGGGAAGCACCGTCGAACATCTTTCTCTACGGAAAAAGTGGGGTCGGGAAAACTGCCGCAACGCGATTCCTCTTGAACCAACTCCAAGAGGACGCCGCCAGATACGACGACATTTCGCTTTCTGTCATCGAAATCAACTGCGACGGACTCAATTCGAGCTACCAGGTTGCAGTTCGACTGGTGAACACGCTTCGTGACCCCGCCGACCAAATCAGCAACACGGGTTATCCGCAGGCACAGGTGTACAGCTTTCTCTGGGACGAACTCGACAAACTCGGTGGAACCATCATCATCGTGTTAGACGAGGTTGACCACATCAACGACAACTCTATTCTCTATCAGATTCCACGCGCCCGGAGTAACGGCTACCTCGAACACGCCAAAATCGGCCTCATCGGCATCAGCAACGACCTCTCGTTCCGCGACTCTCTTTCGGCAAAAGTTCGCTCTTCGCTTTGTGAGAAGGAAGTTTCGTTTCCGCCGTACAACGCCAGTGAACTCCAGAAGGTCCTTCACCAGCGCGACCAAGTCGCATTCCACGAAAACGCCCTCGCGGACGACGTGATTCCACTCTGTGCGGCTTACGGGGCGCAAGATGCTGGTGACGCTCGACAGGCACTCGATTTGCTTCTCGAAGCGGGCGACTTAGCGCGAAAGGACGCGGCAGAACAGGTCGTGGATACGCACGTTCAGGAGGCACGGCGGAAACTCGAACGCGACCGAATCATGGAGGGTGTCGCCGACCTCACTCAGCACGCGCGACTCATTCTGTACGCACTCACGTCCATCGAAGCCGAGGGGAACACGCCTGCTCGGTCGCGGGATATTCGTCCGCGCTACGAACAACTGTGTAGTCACATCGGAACCGAGGCGTTGACGAGTAGACGAATGCGCGACCACCTTGCAGACCTCGCAATGCTCGGCGTCATCTCTTCGACCGAGAAAAACGAAGGAATGTCCGGTGGTAAATACCGTGAACACGCGCTGAAACAAGACCTACAACTCGTGGTCAGTGCACTGGAGGAAACCATCGAACTCGCCGGAGTGCACGAGAGCATTCGACCGTACTATCAGTCGCTTCTCGATGACCGAGAAACCTGAAAATCTGATTTCACCGGCGTACACGACTTCTTCGAACCGCATTCGCTCTACCCCACACTGAACCCATTCTACCCCACTATTTCCGCTGTTTCCGCGATAACTATCACTCGAATTAACCCCACTATTTCCGCTGTTCCTCTCTCCCCATACTTTCCTCACATCCTGCTCTGTTTTACAGAGATTCCACTTCACGGTAATATCCCATTTCACAGAGATTCCACTTTGGGCGACGTCATATCTCTTCAAAACAAATTCATTTCACAGAGATTCCGACACGTTCTCGACTGGAACGTCTGGGCCGTTCACCGAGCGTCACCAACTCGGTAATTCGCTTTCCGTTTCGAATTAACGCCACTTCGACCCCTTCTCCGGGTCGTGTTTCGGTAATGAGATACCGCATCAGTTCTTCGTGCGAGCGAATCGACCGTCCATCGACACCGACGATAACGTCTCCACCGACGGGGATTTCACGCCCGCGCAGTTCGCGACCCGCTTCGCAGCCGATGAACGCGCCGCTTGCAGGGCCGAGACGCACGTCTACGATGAGGACGCCGTTGGGTTCCGCAAGTCCGTTTGCTTCGGCGACGAGCGGTGAAACGTCGATGGTCGATATTTTGAGGTACGGGTGCCGATAGCGACCGTCCTCGACGAGGTCGGGAACGACTCGCGCGACGATGGCCGCGGAGATGGCGAAACCGATGCCGTCGCCCTGCCGTGCTCGGTTGACCCCGACGACTTCGCCGTCGAGCGTCACCAGCGGGCCGCCGCTGTTGCCGGGGTTGATCGCGGCGTCGGTCTGTACCGTGTCGGGGATGGCGAACCCGTTTCCGGTCGGAAGCGAGCGGTTCGTCCCGCTGACAATACCTGCCGTGATGGTTCCATCCAACCCCATCGGATTGCCGAGTGCGGCGACCCGCTGGCCCGGTTTTGGCTCGTCGGTTGCAATCGAAAGTGGGTGTGCGTAGTTCGGCAACTCCGTGACCTGCACGACCGCGAGGTCGGTGTCGGTATCCCGCCCGACGACGGTTCCGGTGCGCCAATCGCCGTCGCTGAATCGGAGTTCTACCTCATTCGCCCCTCCGACGACGTGCTGGTTGGTGACGACGTGCCCGTCGTAATCGTACACGAATCCCGACCCTGCACCAGTTTGTATCCCCTCTGCCACGTTCTGCGGCGTGACGTAGACCGAGACGACTGACGGAATCGTTTCCTCGTACAACTGTTCGTATGTGTTCTGTTCGTTCATACTCCGTTTCGGCGGGTGAAACAAGTTCTATCCGCCGGGTTCACCTAGCGTTAGGGTCGATCGCGGTTAAGTGTGTCATTCGTTCCATTCAACACGAACTTCCGAGTAACAAGGCTCGTACTGATTCGCTCCTCGCCGAGAGTACGAACCACCACTATCGGTTGGGATTTATCAAGTGCTGGAGGAGTTCGAAATCATCTTCCCCCCACTCCTCTGGATTTTCGAGCACTTCCGCTAGCACCGATTTTCCATCCTCGATTTCGCCCTCGATACCCGTTTCCGCCGGTTCTTCCCACATTTCGCCAACGCGGGTCACATCCTCGGCCTCGAAATACCACACGAGATAATCGTCGTCGCTTCCTTGCTCAATGAAGACTGATTCGGTGTACACCCCTTCTGTTTCCAATATATCGCTCATGTCCGAATCAACGCGGTTCATTAACTCTGCAATTAATTCCTTACAGCGCTCCGTCTTTCCCGATTTGATTTTTTGTTTCAGGAGGAATACGTCGGTCATACGCGGACAGATAACCACAAAATATGTATATTTTGTGTCTTGATCCTCGCCTATCTATTTTCACTCCAGTCGCTCCACGTAAACCGGCACATGCTTGTACGTCGGAATCTTCGACTCCGGGTCGAGTTCGTCGCCGGTCAGTCGGTTGACTAGCCACTCGGTGAAGTGGAACGTGAGGAAGACAACGCCGGGACGAATCGACGATGTAACCGCCGCAGTTGCCTCGATTTGCCCATTTTCGTTCTCTACGACGATGTGATTCCCGTCTTCGATACCCCTCTCACCGGCATCATCCGGATGGATTTGTAGCGAATCTGTGCTTTTGAGATGCGTCAGCACGTCGCTCCGACGGGTGACGACGCTGCTGTTGAAATGCTCGATAACTCGTCCAGTCGTCAAAACGAGCGACTCGTCCCCATCGCCTTCAGCAGCTGGTTCGACATATTCGACTTGCACGAGCGGTGCGCGTCGTTTTCCGTTCGAAAATCGCTCGCGATGGAGGACACCGACACCTCTACTGTCTTCGTCTGCACCCTCCGAAAACGGCCAGCGTTGACTTCCCTTGCCGATTCCCGCATAGCTCATTCCTGCGTACTGCGGTGTCAGTCGCGTTAACTCCGCAAAAACCGCCTCCGGACCGTCGTATTCGAACGGTTCGTCGGTCAGATTCGCTAGTCGTCTACCCAATTCACAAAGGATGTCGAGGTCGGTGCGTGCGTTCCCCGGAGGGTCGGTGGTTGGACGCATTCGTTGAACCTGCCGGTCGGTGTTCGTCACGGTTCCGGCCTTCTCGGCCCACGAACTGGCCGGGAGAACCACGTCCGCGTGTGCAGTCGTTTCGTTCGGAAAAATCTCTTGCACGACGAGGCAGTCGAACGAATCGAGTTCCCGCGAGATGCGGTTCTCGTTCGGCTCGGTCGCACCGATATTTTCGCCGAAGACGAACGCGCCGCGAATCCCGTCGCCGAACCCGTGGGTCATCTCGACTTCCGTCAGTCCCGGTTTGGCCGGCGGTTCGACTCTTGGATTTCCGTCGTCATCCCGCCGTCTCCGCCGTCGTCGCTGCCTGTACAACCGACGAGTGCGATTGCGCCGAGCGTCGCAGTCGTTCCGAGGAATGCCCGCCGCGAGCGTCGGGTTCCCGTCCGTGCCGAATCGTCGGTAGCGCCATCGTTCTGTTTCATTGTCCCACCTGCATCGAGCGTATCGTCTTAAAAAACGATTTTCCGAACTATGACAAGAATCTCCCGTGGATGTTTCCGAACTCCGTCCCGACTCTCACCCCAATTCGACGGGCTGCAAATCGGATAAGTATGATCAATATCGCGGAATGTAATTTATCGCTGTTCGTCTTCCCCAAACCGGCGACGCATCTCAGATACTCGCTACGAGAAGGAACGTTTCGGGACGCTCCGATTCGTATTCGATTTCGAACCCAGCAGTTTCCAACAGGTCGCGCGCCGCTTCGAGGTCGTACCGTTCATCAACTGGTGGGCCGCTTTCGCCCCGCCCCTCGGCAGTCCAGTCCGCGACGACGAACCGACCGCCCGGTTTGAGAGCACGCGCAACCTCCGAAAGTTGCTCGTCGCCCGCGAACTCGTGAAAGGTCATGGTGGAAAACACGGCATCGAGTTCGCCGTCCGAAAACGGCACATCGGCGACGTCCGCCGTGACGAGCGAGACGTTTTCGGGGACTCCCTTCGCGCGGTAGTGCTCGTGCATTGCGTCCTGCACATCGATGGCGAACAGTTTCCCGGCGAATGGGGCAACATCGTCCGTGTAAAACCCGGTTCCGCTCCCGAGGTCTGCGACGGTCTCCTCGCCGGAGAGGTTGAGACTACTAACCAACTCCTCGCGGGAGACGTACCGGTATCGCTCCGCGTCTTCGAGCTTTTCGGCTTTTTCGGGGTCGAATGTATGAAAGCCCATCTGGTATTCGACTCAACGAAGCGGAGGACAAAGAGTGTTTCAGGCGACTCGTTTAACGAGTTTCGTAAGCGTCGATTGTCCCTGACTGCTTTGTCATTCATCTGCACCGAGTTAGAAATCGGATGAGCGCTACCTCTTTGCACGACATTTACAATATTAATTCACAAAACCGTCTTCGATTGACCTTCTCCACAATTTTCTATAGGTTTTATATTTATACTTCTATCTATATCTCTGGATTGCTATTTGTTTATATATCTAGCAAACTATCTGGAAACCTATACAGAAATATAACCTGATAACCAAAAGATAGCTACGACCTATCGACGCCCATACCCCCACTCTTCCATCACTCTTTGAACGTCATTCATGTTCTCCAACCCGGCACGCATCAGAGCTTCTCGAACGTCCAGCGCCATCACTTTGTCACCATCAAATCGCTGACTCAACTCCCGTTCGAGGTCGCTGATCTCTCCTGCGGTTGTGTCCTGAACGTACACAGGCATCGCCTCGCGGTCTGCTTTCACGGTTCGTCGCGCAAAAATGAATGGCAGCGTGTCAGTTTCCGCACTGCTGTCGGTTTCGGCGTTTCCACCTGCATTCGAGGACTCCGATTTCGAATCTCCTGTACTCGATTCGGTTCCCGTCTTGGATTCCGTTTCGCCGGAATACTCTCCATAATCGTCGCCGTAGTCGTCGTCGGTCGCGCCGTAACGGTCGTCTTTGGTCATGCTTCTACCTCCACGTCCACGGTTCCCTGTTCGACGATTCGTGCCAACTGTTCGAAGTTCGCAAGCAGGTCTTTTTCGTACTCTCGCAGGTCACGGGTTTCGTCGCTTTCCGCGAACTCGAACAGATTCATCTGTCCTTTCCACGCTTCTTTCAACACGTCCCGTTTTCGAACACCAAAGGGGGTCACCGGCTTTCCGCTTGCTTCCAATTCGTCCCGCGTGTCGCGGTAGATGTTGGAGTCACCGACTTCGTTCGGAACGACGGCGAGAATGCCGAGTTTGAAACTATCGTCGAATTTCTGAAATCCACGTTCCATGCTGTCGAGGGTGTCTTCTAGCCCTTCGATGGAGATGCTCCCTTTCCGCGTAAGCTCGATTGGAATGAGAACGTTCCGCGCCGCGACCAGCGCATTGTCCACGAGGACGTTCAACGTCGCAGGTGGGTCGATGATGAAGTAGTCGTATTCGCCCGCGACGGTTTTCAGCGCGGAACGAAGTTGGAACTCCCGAAGCGAAGTGTTTCGGGCGGCCATTTCGCTTTCGATGTTTGCCAATCCCTCGTGCGACGGAACGAGGTCGAAATCCGCGGTTTCGACGATGAGCGAACGAATGTCCTTTTCATCGTCCAGCAGAACGTGACCGAGATGGTCGCGGTCGCCCGTCTTCAATTCCTGATAGCCGGCGTGGTCGGTCAAACTTCCCAGTTGGGGGTCTAAATCAACCACGAGAACTCGTTCGCCTCGCCGTCCCAGCGCGGCGGCCACGTTGGTCGCCATGGTCGTCTTACCGACCCCGCCGGATTCGCTCCACAGTGTGATGGCTCGTTTCATACAGTCGGTCGTT
Source organism: Haladaptatus cibarius D43 (assembly GCF_000710615.1). Taxonomy (NCBI): domain Archaea; kingdom Methanobacteriati; phylum Methanobacteriota; class Halobacteria; order Halobacteriales; family Haladaptataceae; genus Haladaptatus; species Haladaptatus cibarius. The sequence continues at coordinate 57,935 of NZ_JDTH01000005.1, forward strand.
ATACGCTTACCACTCATAAATTCTCGTCAGACACCTGAGTCAAACTATACAAATAGCTATCTGGATAGCTACCTTTCTGGAAATCTTCTCAGCTATCTTTCTAGATAACCGCTGTAGGGAGCCCGAATTTCCTCTTATTTGTGATCTGAGTTGGAGAGCCTGTTTTTAGAAATGTGTCTATCTTTCTGGATAGCTATTCAGAAATCTCTATATGCATCCTCATCGCTATGGTTGATTTCGACTTCCTGCGATAGTCATCTGTCCATATATCTATCCAACTATCTTGCTAGACATCTCTCGGGAACTCCTTACAGTTCGACTTCCTCGCCGATACCGTTCTCGCTCGCACGTTCGTACACGTGCTCGCTCGCGGCGGCGTCCAACACCGCGGTTCCGACGCTCTCGACCACGATGATTTCCGATTCGGATTTGCGTCCTTTGTCTTCGAACACGTCGGAAAACAACACGAGGTCGTCTTCCGTACAGCCGGTCGCTCGCAGGTCGCCGATTTCTATCACCTCTTCCGGTACGTCGGCGAAGAGTCGGTCGGCGCGGTCTATCGTCGTTCGGTCGAGTTCGCGGGTTTCGGCGGTGTACGCACCGACGGCGACGACGAGCGTTCCGTCTGCGAGAACTTCCCCAGAGAATACCGGTTCGGTGGCGGTTGTCGCGGTGACGACGACGTTCGATTCCGAGACGGCGTCGTCGGCCGATTCGACCGTTTCCACTCGATCGCCGAGTTCGGATTCGAGTGTTTCGGCACAGTCGTATTTGGAATCACTCGGGGAGTACACCCGGATTATTTCGAGATCTGTCACGGCGGCGATACAGCGCGCTTGCCACCGTGCTTGTGTTCCTGCACCGATAAGCGCGAGTTCGACGCGGTCAGCCGCGAGTTCCTTCGCGGCGAGGCCGCCGATACAACCCGTTCTCGCGTTCGTGATTTTCGTCCCAGCGAGGAAGGCTGAGGGTGTGCCCGTTTCGGCATCCGTGAGCGCGATTTGTGCGTTGACGGTCGGCAGTCCCCGCTCGGCGTTTTTCTCGTGCACGCCGACCAGTTTCGTGGCGTAGTGGGCCGCCCCGTGGATGTACGCGGGCATGACGAGGCCGGTTCCGAGCGGACCATCTGCGAGCCCGGCACCGACGGGAAAATGTGGGCGCTCCGGTCGTTCGACTTCGCCCCGGCCTTGTTTGATGAACGCGTCCCGAACGATTGGAAGGAGGGATTCCACGTCGAGGACTGACCCCACGTCACTGTCGGAAAGGATTCGAACCATACCCCGGGTTTGTTCCGAGCCGTCTTATTTTACCGCGGTGGAACGAATATTACCGATGATTCCGGCATGCGGTTCGAAGATAGGGAAACGGTTTCCGAGCGAAACGTTGCGTGAGGTCACAGTCCGGCGGTTTTGCGTGTGACTTGCTGGCGAACGTACAATTATATGCCTCGCCCGAGATGTGCGACCGATGACTGAAACATTTGAAACGAGCGATTTCTACGATTTGACGCTCGTTGCCGACCTCGCGCTGTCGCCCTCCGGCGACCGACTCGCCTTCGTGGCGAGTGAGTTCGACCGCGACGAAGACGACCGACGAACCTCCTTATTCGTCGTCTCGACGGACGGAAGCGATTCCCCGTATCGACTCTCCCGTGCGTCCGATGCAGGGTCACCAAAATGGTCGCCCGACGGGTCGAAACTGGCGTTTTTGGCGGCGCGCGACGAGGACGCCGCGCTTTCCGTTCAGAACGATACCGGTAATTCGGACGAGGAGGAAGGAGATGAGGCGGGGGACGAGAACGCCGCTGATGACGACGACCCGAAATCGCAGGTGTGGGTGTTCGACCTCGCGCGTGGCGGCGACGCCCGACAGGTGACCACCCGCGACGAGGGCGTCCGCGAGTTCGATTGGGGACCGAAGAGCGAGCGAATCGTCATCTCCGCGCGCGACCCGACCGAGGAACAAGCCGAGTATCTCGCGGAACGCCGGGATGGCGGGCCGGTCGAAATCTCCCGGCTTCAGCACCGATTCGACGGAAAAGGCTTCTTGGACGACGTAACGACCTATCTGTTCATCGTGGACGTAGCGACCCGCGAAGAGCGCCGACTTGACGACGCCTACGGCGGTGGCGCACACGAACCGGGTTCGGGATTGCAACCCGCGTGGGGTCAGGAACGAATTGCCTTCCTCTCGAACCGAACTGAGCGTCCGGACGACTCCAGTGCGGTGGATGTCTACACCATCGACCCCGCCGGAGCAAATCTCCGACAGATCACCGACACCGACCTCCTCGCAAGCGCACCGCGATGGAGTCCAGACGACTCTCAACTCGCCTTCGTCGCAAGCGACGCAATCAACTGGCACATCCCGACGCAGGTGTTCGTCGCGGATGTCGAAACCCATGAGTATCGGTCGATTACCGAGTCGCTCGACCGAACCGTAGCGCGTGCGAATCGCGTCCGCTGGTTGGATTCTGACACCTTGTTGGCTCCAATCGGCGACGAGGGGAGCAACCGACTCGTCCGCTGTTTCGCCGACGGAAGCGACCCCGAATTCACCCTCGAATCGCAGAGAGACTACCAGACGGTTCAAACCTTCGACCACGTGGGCGGAACGGTCGCCCTGCTCTCTACCGAACCCGACACGGTCGGTGACCTGTACGCGATGGACGCGGACGACCTCGAATCCGGCGAACCCGAACGGTTGACGACTCTCAACGAGTCGTTCGAGGGCTCTCACGCCATGCCCGGTTGTCGGCGCGTCGTCTACGAAAACGAATCCGGCGACTCCATCGAGGGAATCGTCTACTTCCCCGCCGATTTCGACCCGGAAGAATCCGACCCGCACCCTCTTATCGTCTCCATCCACGGCGGGCCGATTTCCTACGATGCACCCGAGTTCAAATTCGATTACGCGTACTGGACCGACAAGGGATACGTCGTCCTCCGTCCCAACTACCGCGGAAGCAGTTCCTACGGCCGGGAGTTCAGCGAAGTCCTCCGCGGCGAGTGGGGGTCGTGTGAAGTCGATGACGTGACGTCCGGCGTCGAACACCTCGTCGAACGGGGGTGGGTCGATGACGACCGCACCTTTGTCACTGGATTCTCTTACGGCGGTATCACGACGGGCTATCTCGTCACGAGCACGAACCGATTCGCGGGTGCCGCGGCGGAACACGGCATCTACGATTTACGCTCGTGTTACGGCACCGATGACGCCCACAAATGGTGGGACAACGATTTCGGCCTGCCGTGGGAGAACCCGGAAACCTACGATTCCGCATCCAGCATCACCGACGTCGGCAACGTCGAGACACCCTTGCTGGTCACGGCAGGTGGCGACGACTGGCGCTGCCCGCCATCCCAGTCCGAACAGCTTTACATCAGCGTGAAAAAGCAAGGCGTTCCCGCGAAACTCGTCGTGTATCCCGACGAACACCACAACATCGGCGACCCAGACCGTGCGATTCACCGCCTCGAACAGTTGACCGAGTGGTTCGAAACCCACGACCCCGGGCGAGTGTAAGGTTCAAAACAGCCGTTTTTGTGGCTGAAAAGTTACCGTTCGTCACCCGTAATGGATCATTAGTTTGTGAACGGTCGCTCGCTTTATTCGCTCGCTCAATCTACTTCGACACGGAGGAAAAACCATGAGTGAAACCGAAACGAGGGAGCGAACGACACGCACCACGGACACCGACACGTCGAATCTGAAGTGGCTGAGCGGGTTCGTCTCGCTCGTCGGAGCGTGGATATTCATCTCGTCGTTCATCTATCCGGCGATGTCGATAACGAGTTACTGGAACAACATCATCATCGGGGCCGCGATTTTCCTCGTCGCCGGATACAACTACTATCGCATGACCAAAGGACTCACGGCCAGCATCGGTAGTTCGTCGTTCGTCGCGCTGTTGGGGCTGTGGATGATTCTGGTTCCGTTCGTCATGACTGTGGGTGCGGCGTTCTGGAGCGACATCATCTCGGGAGCCATCGTCGCCGTCATCGCAGGGTACAACGCCTACGCAGGTCGAGAAGCGAGGGCTGGCGCGCCTGCTGGAACTGCCTGAGGAGTGACCGCAAGCAAAAAATCGGTGGGCAAACCGCCCGCCTACGTTCGCTCTAACTTATCGAGTCGATACGTAGCGAGATGATAGCGCGTGACGAGCACCGCGAACGCGACCATGACGACCGCGAACAGCGCGTGAAACGAAACCGTCGTTCCGTGGGCGAAGCCGTTCCACAACTGGGCGAATCCGATTGCCACTGGCCCGAAGCTGAACAAGCCGGTCTGAACGGGTAATTCGCGACACAGTTCGCGGAAGGAAACGGTTGCTTTGTCGGTCATCAATCGGTTCTTGACGCCATTCACGGGCGCGTCATCAATACCGTTTCGAAACGTTCCGACTACTCGTCGGCGTCGTGAGTTTCCGACGCGTAGATATGAATCTCGCCGTCCCCGTGAACGACGACCTCACACCCTTTCGCGGTAAAGACGACCTTTCCGTCTTCCCGATTTCCTCCGCTGTGTTTCTGGCTGAACAGTGCGTCGAGTGCGTCTGGGTCCACGCTGTCGTAGAGCCACGTTCGTCGGTCGTCGTCCGCTCCAACGATCTCTTCGATACCGCGAATCACTCTCGTACTCACTCTGTCGGTATCGCTGGTAATTCGGTAGGCGATACGTTCGTCGGTATCCAATTTTTTCGCCCTCTCTGTCAGTGTCTCTCCTTTCATTGTCTCGCCACGACTCAGTTAATAGCAAGTCAGACTGGTTTCAAGGATAAAAGAATCTCGATTGACGATGAAACAATTTGCCGCTTCTCCTCTTTTCTCGTATCGAAATCCCGCACGGTTCGGATTTCCAATTCCGGATTTCCACATTCGACCTACTCACGTCGTCGCCAGAGCAGGATGGACAGAGCAACCGCAACGATTGCGACAATACCGGTGAATCCGGGAAGACTCGTTCCGATTTGCTCGCCCCCCGATTGTGCGGTCGATGCGGAATCGTTCGCTTCGGCGGTTTCACTCGCTTTCGAACCGTCGGCGTCGTCACCGTCCGTCGTTCCACTCGATTCTGATACCTGTCCGTCGGAACCGAGACGGAGCACCCAGCCATCCATTCCCTTGGCCCCGAATCCGCCCGTCTGTCCCGCCAAGAGATAGCCGCCACCGTGTGCGTTCACCGCGGGAAACGGCTTGTCCCACTGCGCGCTTCCGTAGGCGCTCTCCCACTGGACAGTGCCATCACTGCCGGTTTTCACCACGTATCCGTCCGCGCTCCCGATTCCGCCGGTCAACGTCCCGCCGGTGAAGAGATAGCTGCCGTCGTCCGTTTGCATCGCTGAATCGAGCCAATCCACGTCGTTTCCGCCGTATCGGTTTTCCCACACGAGTTCACCGTTCGCGTCGTATTTCAGCACCCACCCGTCCCGCGAATCACCGCTTTCGGATTCACCGGAGAGAACGATTCCTTCGTCGCCACCCGTCGCGGCCCAAATCGCTTCCCTGTCCGAACCGCCTGCCGTCTTTTGCCAGCGTCGTTCGCCGTCGTTTCCGACCCGCATCGCCCACGCATCTTGACTACCGCCTTCGACTTCGCCCGCGACGAAATAGCCGTTCGACGCCGGAACGATTCCCTTGAACTGGCCCGATGAATAGTCGCTCGGCGCGGCGTAGGTTTCCTCCCACGCCCTCTCGCCCGAGCCATCGAGTTTCAACAGCCATCCTTTCGTTCCCCCGTCACTCGTCCATCCTGCGAGCACGTAGCCGTTTCCGTCCCGTTCGAGTCCGTAAAACGCGCCCGTTCCGGGCGTTCGCTCGTTCTGCGTTTCGCCGTTCGTGCCCAGTTCGACGACCCACCCCGTCGCAGTTCCGCCGCTGTCGGTTCGTCCGGCGACCATCGCACTGCCGTCGTCGTTCGTCACGACGGAGTAGAAGCGGTCGGTTCCCGGCCCGGAGAGCGTTCGTTCCCATTCCTGTTCGCCCTCGCCGTCGATTTTCACGACCCAGCCGTCGATGCCGGTTCCGGAGTTTTCGATTTCTCCAACGAGGATGTACCCGCCGTCCTCGGTTCGCGCAGCGTCGTTGAAGATGTCGTCGCCAGAACCACCATAGGTTTGATTCCAGCGTTCGGTCGGTTCCGGTTCCGCTTGCAGTTCTATCGCGCCGCCCGGGAGCGCTATTGCCCCCGCCGAGATGACGACGGAAAGAACGAACACGAGTGTCGCGGTACGTGCCATGCGCGAGTGGTCGTGATGTCCACCATTTGTTATGACCGCCATACGCCGAAAGCAGGCGCTTTCTGTCCTTCTATAGCGGTTCTCTGCTCGCTAGTAGCTGTCGTCTATCTGCCAACAGGTACCTGCTGGCCATCGACAGCAACCGCCTGAAACGCCGGAATGGGAACCCATTCGTCCGTGGGGTTCGTGGCCGAGTGTATGGTTCGTACCGCAGTTCTCTTCGCTCTGCTCGGAATGCTCGCGTGGGGCGTGTGGGCCGTGTTCGCCGACTACGCCACGCAGACCCTCGAACCGGAGGTTGCGATGGCGATTTCCTACGCTATCGGCGTCGGCGTCGCAATCCTCTACATTGCCGTCCAATCCGGCCCGGTGACGCTCACCGACTCGGGAGTCGCGTTCGCAATCGCTGGCGGCCTGTTCTCCGGCATTGGGTCGATAAGCTACTACGCCGCGCTTCAGTACGGAAGCACGGCGATTGCGACGACCATCACGGCACTGTATTTCATCGTCGCCGCGGTTCTCGGGGCCGTCTTCCTCGGCGAATCGGTGAGTATGCGTGATATGGCGGGTATCGGCCTCGCAATCGGCGCGGTCGCGCTACTGGCGACGTGAATCGGCAATTATAAACTGTATTCTGCGATACTATTCTGGCGCGTCGGATACCGGCTCGTAGTGGTTGGTGTCATTTTCACGAACTACTTCCGTCACACCCGTTTCGTGGTCGTAGCGGAACTCGTTGATCGAGGAGTGCGCTTGTGACTGCTCCATGATAGCTGGAGCAATGTCGAGACCTTTCACGTGTCCGAGAAGCAGACGGATGGGGTCGCCGTGAGAGACGATGAGGACTGTTTCCGTCGGTTTACACTCGACCAAGAATTTCTTCCACCGCTCGACCACACGGTCGCGAACAGCGGCGAGAGTTTCGCCACTGTCCTATTTTTCGTGCGCCGCTTTCGGGCCGACCACCCAGAGTCCGTACTCGGGAAACCGCTCGAACATCTCGTCTTGGAGGAGGCCTTGGAAAACCCCGATGTCGTGTTCGCGCCACGCGGATTCGAACGTAACTGGTGCGTCTACGTGTTCGACAAGCAGTTCCGTCACCTCCTTCGTCCGATGACGGTCGGAAGAAAGGATGCGGTCGATAGCGTATTCCTCTCCGAGTGCTTCCCCGACTTGGTTGGCCTGTTCTCGTCCGAGTTCACTGAGTAGGGTGGGTGCCCACCCTGCATTTGCTCCTCGCGGTTCCACGTGGTTTCGCCGTGGCGAACTGCGACGATAGTCGTCATTTGTAGTCGTCCATTGAACGATATTATGAGAATTTTACATCTCTCGTTGGGGCGAAACGGTTGACATGGGAGAAGCGAAAACCCGTACCTTTTTATTTTAGGTCTGCCTAAATCATTTCGATGCCTGCACGAACCGAGTCTCAGTCTGATGGAAGGGAGATTTCCGATGCTCCCTCCCGTCCGAAAATTGCCGCCTGTCGTAGTTGTCCCGAGAAGGTCGTATTCCTCGAATCGGGCAACACCGACGGCTGGATTTCGAGCGACCTCACCGTCGATTTGATTCGATAGCTCTTCCCGGCAGCTCCGGAGTTTTCCACCGCCGAGCGCCGCCCGACGAGTTTTCCTTGCGGCGTGGCGTACACTGTTTTCGATGTCGAACGACACCCAAACCGACGACGACCGAGCGACGATTCGAACTGGGCGCGACTTCGAACAGGAGTACCGATTGAGCGCGAGCGAAGTGGGCACGTTCCTCGTCAAACTCGGCGAGCAACTCCGCGACGACGACGAACTAACCATCCTTACCGACGAGTGGGAACTTCCCTTCGCGTTCGGTGACCCCGTCGGACTGGAAATCGACTTCAGCGGCGTCGGCGAACCGGAACTCGAAATAGAAGTAGAGATACCCGGACGCCCCGGCGACGAGGCACCGGACGTTCGGTAGCACCGTTCTTTGCGCTTATTTAAGCGCGGATTCGAGGACGAGCGTGTCGTCTTCGAGGTAGTGGGCCAAAACGTGGGCGTGTTCTTCGAGGTCTTCTAAGTGTTCGCGGAGCATCTCCGACGTCGCGTAGTCGCCAAGGCCTTCAGCGAGTTCGATGTGTTCGCGGTAGCTCTCGATGATGTCGCCGTACATTCCGAGGTCGTGTTCGAACGACGTTCGAATGTCGTACACGTCCTCGTCCTCCGGTTCCACCGTCGCGGCCTCGGAGAGCGCGGTCATGCTCGCGTGGGGAACTCCGCCCAGCGTTTGCGCTCGTTCTGCGAGTTCGTCGGCGGCCTCCTCCACGTCCTCGTAGGCCTCCTGCAAGAACAGGTGGATGTCGAGGTGTTCGGCACCCTCGACGTTCCAGTGGTGCTTGTGGAGCTGGTGGTACAGCACGTAGGCATCCGCGAGGTCTGTGTTGAGCGCATCGACTATCTGTTCTGCTTTCTCCTGGTCGAGACGCACGGGGTTTTCTTCGACGGTTCCGGCCTCTTGTCGAACGGTTTTCTGGGTACTCATTGCATCTCTAGAGTAGTGCTTCACCACCTTATAAGTTCCCAAAACGGAAATAATTTTTCAGTCCACCTAAAAATCAATAGTATTTCTTCGAATTTCAGTTTGGCTCTGCATAGTTCAAATCGCTGTTCTAACCTCGGCGGTTCCCCCGCTCCCAATAGCATCAATCACCTAACTAAAATTAACATCGACTAATACTTTTTGCCATTACCAAGGACGGTTATTACGAGAACACGTTCGTCTACCGCTCAATATTCACCTCGATATATCCATGATTCACGACACTTGGATGCGTCCGCCACCTTTGATTCTGAAATACTATCTCTTCCAAGCGACGATGAGCTTCGGGTTCTTTTGGCCTGTGTTTACGATTTTCCTCCTACACCGCGGCCTGAACTACACCCAAATCGGTCTTCTCGGAAGCGTCTCGGCGGCGTTCATCGTTATCGGTGAAATCCCGTCAGGATACGTCAGCGATTACATCGGTCGTCGCTGGAGCCTTCTGCTCGGAACTATCCCGCTCGCGCTCTCGGTATTCGGCTTCGTCGTTGCGCAGACGTTTGCCGCGTTCGCAGTGCTCTGGATTCTGTGGGCACTCGGAATCGCGTTCCAGTCGGGGAGCGGTGATGCGTGGCTCTACGATGCACTTCAAGACCGACTCTGCGAAGCGGAATACACTCGCGTCCGAGGACGAGGTGGGTCGGTAAACCAGTGGGTGAGTGCTGGAACGATGCTCACCGCCGGATTCCTCTACAGCCTCGACCCTCGATTGCCGTTCGTGGCGGGTGGCTTCCTGCTTCTCACCGGAGTTCTCGTTCTGTTCTCTTTGCCCGCATCGGGCCGCCACGCAAATGGTGATGATAACGACAGCACCGATAGCAACGACACCGACGACGATAACGACGATGACGACATTGTCGATGACGATGACGGCGAGTTCACGATTGTGGACGCGATTCCGGTCATCCGGCGAAAGCTATCGGAACCACCGCTTCGCTCGTTCGTCCTGTACACGGCGCTGTTTTTCGCCGTTATCAACGCGGCGGACGAATTTATTCAGCCGACTGCGACACAACGACTTTCACTGCCGCAGGAAGGACTCGGGCCGCTTTACACCGCGTTCAGCGTGGTCGCCGCCATCGCTAGCTACTACGCCGGAACCATCGAGAACTCTCTTTCGACCCGTTGGGCAGTGCTCCTCATTCCCTCTCTGGTCGGAATTTTCTTCGTCGCTCCGCTGTTCTTCCCGCTCTCGGCGTTCCCGTTGTTTTTCGTCATGAAATCCGCGAACACGGTGATGAAACCGATTGCGAGCGGCTACGTCAACGACCACATCGAATCCATCGGTCGGGCAACCGTGCTCAGTGCGGTTTCGATGGTGTACGCGCTCGTTCGACTTCCGCTCAAACCGCTCGTCGGTGTCGTCGCCGACGTTCGAACACCGCTCGTTGCACTTGCGGCGCTAGGCGGTTTCCTCCTCGCTTGTGTTGTCGTTTTCTACGCGCTCGAATCGCCAGTCAGTTCCGCCGGAGCGGAAACTGGCATCTCGTCGGATTGAGTACCTTCACCGAAAACAAAGAAAATCGCAAACTGAGCGGGTGACGCTACGACTCGTCTTCCGTCTCGTCGTCTTTCATCTCGCCGAGTTTGGCGATGAGTTCGTCGCTGGAGGCATCGCTGTCGAACGAAATTTCGCCCTGATGGTCGTTTTCGTGGACGTTGACGGCGCTCGACTCGTCCATGTTGGAGTCCTGTTCTCGATTCTGTTGCTCAGATTCGTCGTAGCTTCCAAAACCCATATTTGAATGCATCGTTCGAACTCACTAAAGGCATGCGGTATTCGGGCGCTCTTCGAGTCGATCGACACATTCATCATTTCGACGACGACCACGCCGAGGTGATGAACGGCGTGCTCGTTTCGGGGAGTACGGAACTGCTCACGCCGCTCGATTACTTCTCGAATCCGGCGCAGATGTAGAACAACGGAAACGATGGGGTATGGTCGTCGCCTTTATGATTGTATTGTTTTCTCCGACTCCGTCGCCTCGTCTACTTCATCGTCGGTAAACAGGAGGTCTTTGTACTCGAACGCGACGAACATCTCTAGTTGGTCGTCGTAATGTTCGTCCGTCGTTCCGTCGGGAGCGACGTAGCCGGAATTTCCCGGTGGAAGGATGTTTTCGGCGCGTATTTCTGCACCCATTCGGACGATGTGATTTTCGGTTCCACGATTCAAAAACGGCATATCGCCGGCATCGCCAACCCCAATCGGCATGCCGAACAGAGCCATGTTGTCGAGTTCGTCGACCTCCGCAGACTGTTGCCAGTTCGAAACGTCGCACCCGTACTCCTCTTCGAGCGCGGTGACCGTTTCGCGGAATGCATCCCGAAACACGCAGTCCGGTTGACCGTCGAAGTAATCCACCGCCGTTCCGAGTGCAGTTTCTTCCGGATGGAGCGCCCGCATTAGGGTTCCGTGGCCGTATCGATAGTCGAGGAAATAGCTCGCTTGGTCGTATGCGTCACCGAACTCCGGACTGAAGATCTTTTCTAACAGACGCGGGAAGAACGCGTCGAACACGGTGAACCCGACCGGATACGACCCGCCGAATTCCGCCCCGTCACCCTGTCGATAGTCGTTCCATCTTCGGAGCGCGTTCGCGGCGGCGCGTTCGGTCTTCGATAGCGTCGCTCCGTTCAGCGCATCGAGGAGGTGGTCTTTGTACCGAATCGCACGCAAATCGACGAACGAGATGTCGTAGACGATGTCTTTCACGTCTTCGTATCGGACGCCCCCACGCTCGATGTGGCGTTCGACGAGATTGATGATTCGCTGAACACGGTGGTCAGTTCCCCACGAGTAACTCAGGTCGCCGTTGTCCCAGTCCGGCGCGGGCTTGTTGTTCCACTGCGCCGAATATCCAGAAGAGGGATTGATGGCGTACGGAACCTCGTCGTCCGCCGCTCGGAGATAGTCGTCCTCGGTCAGTTCGTGTTTTGTGCCGTCCGCCGGAAGTCTGGTGTCCCACGGGACGTTCTCCGCGTCGGGGTACCGACCGAGGTGGAAATAGCCGATGTCGTCCTCACCGGCCCACATAAAGTTCAGGGCGTAATCACACTGTTGGGCGGCCTCTCCGTACTCGTGTACGTCGCTTGCGAACTGCGCATCGTAGAACGCTCGCCAGCAGTTCATGTCGCGTCCTTCGAACCCGCGCGTTTGTGCGAGTGCTTCGCCCGTATCTGGACTGTACTGCGTCACGGTTCCGTGATGCGTCCATCGAAGCGTGATGGTTTCGTCCGGTGCATCGGCAACCGGTATCGTTTCTTCTCGTTCCTTCACATCGTGCAATTCCCCGCGGAACTCGTACTGGTCGGCGGATTCTTCGCGCGGAACGATGGATTCCACGAACGTCTGAATCGAGTTGTCGATTCCCGCCGTACTCGTAAACGCTCCGTCCCCATTGTGGCCGAACATCACGAACGGATAGCCTGTCACGGTCGAGCCGGAAATATCGAAATCAGGGCCGTGAAGGCCGATTTCGTACATTACGGAGGGCGTGGAAAAGCCCATCTGCGGGCCACCCATCAGCAATGAGTCGCCGCTTTCCGTCACGTCTCCATGAACCGCGAGGGCGTTGCTCCCCAACTTGATGGGTAGCCCGAGTCCGTCCAATCCCTGTGCGATGGTTCCGATTCGTTCCATCTCGGCGTCATGTACCGCGCTGGCATCGTTCGGGATTCTGAAATCGCCGCCGGTAACGCGGTTGCTTCGCCCACCGACGACGCTGCCGTCCATCGAATCGGTTCCATTTCGGCCGCTTGGCGTCGTTCCCGCGTTTTCGTAGGGCGGGACGTACCCGTCTCCGGACTGATCGGTCGAGGTCGGCGCTCCGGGGTCGTCACCCCACTGGAGGTCACGAAAAAGGGCCATCGCCTTCTCCTCGGAGTAGGTTTCACGAAGTCGTTCGAGAACCGCAGACCCCAGCGTTTCCAACTGAAATCCTGAAAAGTACGCCATCGTGCCGACGAAGACGCCCGCAACGTCTTCCATCGTCCACTCGTCGGGTTCGAATCCTGCCTCGACGAAGCCCTTGTGCCACTCCCGCTCTCCGCTTTTCACCGCTTTGATGTATCGGTTGATGCCCTCGGCGAATGCCGAAATGACGGTGCGATGTTCGTCATCCAGTTGGGTCGCTATCTGTTCTTCGAGGGGTGTTTGGGTAAAATGCGTCCGCCGCGATGCTCTGTCGAACTCGACCCAGTCGCTTCCGAGGACTTCCGAGACCGTCCCGTGGTAGAACCGCCGCGAGAGTTCGAGTTGATACAATCGGTCTTCGGCAGTCGCGTAGCCGTACCCGAAAAACGTCGGTGCGGCGTCGTTCGCTTCACGAGCGTACACGTGCGCGACGCCGTATTCGTCGCGCTTTATCATCACCTCGTCTGTTTTGGTTTCGTCCCGTTGATACCCGAGCGATTTCGAACTGACGATTGTTCCCGCCGCGATACCGCCACCGAGTTTTAGCAGCGACCGTCTGGTGGTCATGGGTTCGTATACTGTATCCAAATATTATGGTTTATAATTATAGTATCCGGAAAAATGGGAATATATCTCGAAAATTCGAGAAATAATTAGGAGACGAGCGGCTTGACTTCCTCACCCAGTCGCTCGATGCATTCGACCATCGTGTCGGTGCCGATGCCGGGATGGTACGTGCGGAAGATGAAATGGATGTCGTCGCCCAGTGCATCGCGGTATTCGTTCAGTTCTTCCGCGACCTGTTCCGGCGTGCCGAAGATTGCCTGTTCTTTCAACTCCTGTTTTCGCTCGTCGTCCAACTCGTCCACCGATTCGCCTGAGAAGATTTCCGCGTACCGTCGCTGGATGTAGAAGTACCCCGGTTTCATCGCTTCCCACGCCTCTTCTTTCGAGTCGGCGATGAAGCCGTGCTGAAGGACGTAGACTGAGAAATCGCCGTCGATGCCTTCTTTTTCCCGAACGCGCTCGATGTCCTCCTTGCGCTTGCGAACGCCTTCGACGGAAATCGAGGAGGGCGCACACCACGCATCCGCGACCCGCGCGGCGCGCCGAACCGCGGGTTTGACTGACCCACCGAACATGACCGGAACGTCGGATTCAGGTTTCGGCGTCACGCTCACGTCGGCGGACACGTCGTGAAACTCCGCGTCGTAGTCGAGTTCCCCCTCCGACCACGACGCTCGCAGGAGTTTCGTCAGGTCGCTCATGCGTTCCACTCGTTCCTCTCGTGGAACGCCGAACGATTCGAACTCGCGTGGATTCGACCCGATTGCCAGTCCGAGCGTGAGACGGCCATCCGCGAGCAAATCCACCGTGGCGGCGTCCTCCGCCAGTCGGACGCCGTCGTAAAGCGGCGCGAGCGCGATGCACGTCCCGAGTTCAACGTTCTCGGTGCGGGCGGCGAGTGCCCCGAGCGAGGGCATCGTCGCCGGGAGATAGCCGTCCTCGGCGAAGTGGTGTTCCGACACCCACATGCTGTCGAGTCCGGCAGAATCGATTGTCTCGCCGAGTGTGAGCATTTCGTCGTAAATCTCGGTCATCGAGCGGTCGTCGTCCGGTCGTCGCTGGCAGGTGAACAGCCCTGTCCCGAGCTTCATGGTCGCAAATCGCAGGCCGTCGCCTTAATGGTTTATAAGGATGAATCTCACGCCGGTTTTGTTTCGAGCTGAATTTTTATCCACACAAGACTTATACCGTATTTCGTTGGTTCTAGAACCATATGAATGGTCCAAGCACCAGCACCGGCCCGAAAAAGCCGGATGACTCGATTCTCAACATATTCAAACCCGCAGTGGTGCTCGTTGGAATGATTGTGTTGCTGTTCGCCTTGTTGTATTACGTCGCGTAGTATTAGCGGTGGTTTTCGTCGATTATTCGATAGCGCGAACTACTTTCCCTGTGCACTTTTCGGGCGACAACTCAGCAGTGTTCTATATGACTCTCTCATTGTGGTTGGGGTTATTTGTTGTTGGTATCAGCTAGTAACACTGTAACCAATCTATCTTTCTGCCACCGCCTCGGCAAATCAAAGTCGGAATCCCATTTCCAAACAACAACGAAAAATCCACAAACGATACTGAATACCCGTTTAAATCGTCTTTCTGTATGCTTAGTGGCTAATCTCGGTAATCTCCTCGACGGGCCACTGACTCAGAATCTCGACGCCGTTCTCCCGAACGACGACCATCTCCTCGACGCGCACGCCCTGCCGGTCTGCGGGTTCCATCGTCTCGACGGCCATGGTCATGCCTTCCTCGATTTCGATGGGGTGGTCGGGCGAGATGCCGCGCCAGATGAGCGGGACTTCGTACAGTTGCAGGCCGAGGCCGTGCGCCCAGTGGTTCGTCGTCATCTGCCAGTGGTCGGTGGCGTCGTACCAGTCTGCGTGTTCGCCTTCCATGTCGGGGAAGCCCTGCGAAATCTCGTCTGTGGTCGCGCCGGGTTCGATGCGCTCCAGCACGTCGTAGAGGTTGTCGCGGGCGATTTCGTAGGCGTCCTGTTGGGCTTGGGTCGGTTCGCCCAAGCTAAAGGTTCGGTAGTAACAGGAGCGATAGCCCATGAAGCCGATGTTGTAGAAGTCGGCGTAGACGAGGTCGCCGGGACGCATGATTCGGTCGGTCGTGTTCGCCTGATGCTTCGGCCACGTGTTCGGTCCCGAAGTCACATAGCCGCCCTGTACCATCGCGCCGAGACTCCAGAGTTCGCGCGTGGCTTCGCCCCAAACCTCGGATTCGCGTTTGCCGGGCTTGGCGGTTTCCGTAATCCGCTGGAATCCGGCCTCACAGAGCGCGGCGACCATCCGCAGACATTCGATTTCGTCGCGCGTTTTGACCTTGCGCGCGCTCTCCATCACCTTCGCACATTCCTCGGTGCGCACGTCCACGCCGCGGTCTTCGAACTTCGAGATGAGCGCGCCGTTGCCGATGTCGATGCCCATCGGTTCTTTCGCCACGCCGTACTCTTCCATCGCCTCGTAGACGAGTCCGGCCATCTTGTCCTTCAACCAGTTACGGGCGGAATCGCGGCCCGAGGCCCGCGGGACGTTCCCCAATCCGGGACAGGCGTAGCGGATGTCGGAAAGCCACGGGCAGTTGAATCGCTGGTTGCTCGCGTGGTCTGCGGTGTCCCAGTGGACGATGTCGCCGTTTTCGGTCAGCAGGGTGTAGTGGTCAGCGCCCGACCCGCCCGTCATGGCCAGTCCGGTCACGTACCGAACGTTCGGGTCGTTGATGAGGAGCATGCTCCCCAGTCCAGCCTCCTGCATTCGTTCGAGGGCGCGCTCCTTTCGCTCCTCGCGCATCCGCTGCATGTCGATTCGCTCCTCCCAATCGACGCCCATCGTCCCGCGCGTTCCTTCCATGAAATCGCGTTGGTAGAATCCCATGCAGGAGGCTACTCGGAGCGCCGTTATGAAATTTCCCGAAACGTCCGTGATGAATTGTCGCTGTTCGCGATGCGTTCCGCCTACTGATTCAAGACACCTGCTTTCGTTTTCGTAGCCAATGCAAACACATGACATGCCGATTCGGGTAGACCACGTCGGCATCGCCGTCGAATCCGTCGAGCAGGCCGAACCCATCCTCTTCGCGCTCGGATGCGAGCGGATTTCAATTGAGTCCGTCGAAGACCGCTTTAACTGGGCATACTACAGACTCGGCGACGCATCCAGATTGGAACTCATCGAACCCATCGCCGCCGACACCTTTCTCACCGATTTCCTCGACGCGAACGGGCCGGGTCTTCACCACGTCACGCTCGAAGTCGCGGACATCGATGCCATCATCGGATCACTCCAGAAAAACGACATTCGCGTCATCGACCGGGCGGAGTTCGACACGTGGACGGAGGCGTTCGTCTCGCCGCGAAATCCGACCGGCGTGCTGTTCCAGTTGATGGAGTACCACGACGATTATCACGAAGAACGGCTTTCGCCACAGGAGTTGTTCATCAACGAGAGTCGAGTCGGATAGTTGTTTCAGGGCTAAGAAAGAAGAACTCGAAAACGACCGCTATACGCTGATTCCGAGGTGTTTGTTCATCAGCTTTTCGTCTGCTTCCAACTCCTCGGGCGTTCCCTCGAAGACGATTTTGCCTTGGTCTAGCAGATACACCCTGTCCGCCAAGGAAAGCGCGACGGCGACGTTCTGCTCCACGAGCAGTACCGTGATTCCTTCTTCGTTCAGGTTGCGAATGAGGGCTTCGACTCGTTCCACGATGAGGGGTGCAAGCCCCTCTGTCGGTTCGTCCAGCATGAGCAACTCCGCACCGCAGACCAGCGCCCGAGCGATGGAGAGCATCTGTTGTTCACCGCCCGAGAGGTCGGTGCCGCGGCTGTTTTGGCGCTCCTGTAGATTTTCGAACGCGCCAGCAGACAGCACCTCTTCGACCGTTTTTCGGTGCGTGGCGTCGCCGCCGCCGAGGCTTCCGACGGCGAGATTTTCCCGCACCGATAGACCGGGGAACACCCGGCGTTCTTCGGGCACCAGCGCGACACCGCGCTTGACGGTTTCGACCGGCGAGAGTCCGGCGATGTCCTCGCCGTCGAACCGAATCGTTCCCGCCGTCGGTGGAAGCGCGCCCGTGATGCTTCGAAGCGTCGTCGTCTTCCCGACGCCGTTTCGCCCGATAAGCGCGACGACTTCGCCCTCCGGAACGTCGAGCGAGACGCCAGACAGTACTTCCGTTTCGCCGTAGCCCGCGCGTAGATTTTCGATTGAGAGCATGATTCACACACCTCCGAGGTACGCTTTTTGCACCTCGTCGTTTTCCGCGACTTCCTGCGGCGTTCCCGTGGCCAGTTCCCGCCCGCGATTCAACACCGTGATTCGGTCGGAGACGTTCATGACGAGGTCGATGTCGTGTTCGATGAGCAGGAGCGTCCTGTCGGCCAGCACCTCGTCGATGAGTGCCATCGTCGCTTGCGTCTCCTCCACGCTCATTCCGGCAGTGGGTTCGTCCAGTAGGACGACCTGCGGGTCGGTCGCCAGAACCAACCCGATTTCCAGTCTGCGGCGGTCGCCGTAGGCGAGCGCAGCAGCCTGTTCGTCCGCCCGCGTCCCGAGTCCGATTTGGGAAAGCACGTCCTCGACGCGCTCGTTGATTTCGGGGAAACTGTCCGCCGGGCGGAACATCTGACTGCCCGCCGTAATCGACTCTCCGGCTACCGCCTGTGCGGAAAGTCGGACGTTCTCCCGAACCGAAAGGCCGCCGAAGACGGTCGTGATTTGGAACGACCGCCCGATTCCGCGCCGAACGCGCTCGTGCGGCGGCAGGGTCGACACTTCCTCGTCCGCGAATATGACTCGTCCCGAGGTCGGAAAGAGCGCGCCGGTAATCAGGTTGAACAGCGTCGTCTTTCCCGCCCCGTTCGGGCCGATGACGCTCCGGAACTCGCCCGCTTCGACGGCGAGATTCACGTTGTCCGTTGCGACGAGTTCGCCGAACTGACGGGTCAGATTCTCGGTTTCGAGCAGCGCCATCAGTTGCCCACCTCCGAGTCGGCGTCAGCGACCGGTTCCGGGCCGCCGCCAGCCTCCTGATTCGTGTACCGGGAGAACATCCCGGGAACCGAAACGAGGCCCTGCGGGACGTAGATGACGAACAGGACGAAAATGAGTCCGAGGACGCCCTGCCACTGCGCGGTGAACGATTGGAGGACTTCTCGCAGACCGAAGAAGACACCTGCGCCGACCATTGGCCCGTACAGGGTTCCCATTCCGCCGAGGATGGTCATCACGATGACCTCGCCGGATTTTATCCACGCGAGAACAGACGGCGATGCCCCGCCGGTGTGAATTGCCAACAGTCCTCCGGCGAGTCCCGCGAGGCCGCCGCTGATGACGAACGCCCGCCGTTTGTAGGCGGTCACGTCGTAGCCGATGAACGAGGCGCGTTCCTCGCTCTCGCGGATGCCCTGTAATACGCTTCCGAACGGCGCGTTCATCATCCGTCGGGCGAACAGATACGACCCGATGACGGCGGCGAGCACGAAGTAGTAGAACAACTCGATGTCGCCGAGTAAGGCGACGTCGCCGACTTCCGGCCCGCCCATGAGGCCGTACACTGGGTCGAAGCCGAACAGGCCGTCACTACCGCCGGTGAAGTCCGCTTTTCGCGCGAGTTGGAAGAACAACTCCGCGAAGCCGAGGGTAATCATCGAGAAGTAGACGCCCGAAACGCGAATCGAGAGGTGGCCGACGACCCACGCGGCGACTGCCGCGACGATGATTCCGACCCCGAGCGCGACGAAGACCGATGGCATCCCGTTTTCGACCGTGAGAACCGTACCGTAGGCTCCCAGTCCGAAAAAGAGGACGTGGCCGAGCGAGACGAGTCCGGCGTAGCCCATCACGAAGTCGAGGCTGAGCGCGAACAGCGCCCAGACGAGGATGGTAAGCAGAAGCGAATTGACCTCGTACGAGGTGTAGAGCACCCCGATTCCGAGGGGTGCGAGCGCGAGCAGACCGACCACGGCCGCGCCGAGTCGGAATCGGGTTTGGTCGTCCAGCACGCCGCCGCCACCGCCGGTCAGCAGTTTGCCGCCACCGCCCTCCGCCTCCCATTCGGGGCTTCCGAACAAGCCCTGCGGTCGGACGAGCAGGACGCCAATCATCAGCAAGAAGACGACCAGCCCTTCGAGGTTCGGAAGCACCGCGTCGAGTCCGAACGGCGGACTTCGGAAGAACGTCTCGATGATGCCGACGCCGAAGCCGCCGATGACCGCACCGCGGAAACTGCCCAAGCCACCGAGAACGACGATGACGAAGGCGGGGATGATGACGGAGTTGCCCATTCCGGGGTTGACGCTTTGTTTCGCCCCGAGGACGATTCCGGCGAGCGCCGCGAGGAACGCGCCGAAGGCGAAGACGAGCGTGTAGTAGCGGTCGATGTCGATGCCGAGGTGACGAACCATCTCTCGGTCTTGTGCACCCGCGCGGACGACGAGTCCGAATCGGGTGCGATTCAACAGGAGCCACGTTCCGACGGCCATCACGACGCCGACGGCGATGATGAAGAAGCTGTACTTCGAGTAGCTGAAGCCGAGCACGTCCATCGGGCCTCGAAGCAGGGGTGGCTGTGCGAACTGCCTCGGGTTGTCGCTCCAGATGAACGAGATGGTGTCTTTGAAGATGAGCACCAATCCGAACGTGAGCAGGATGTGATACAGCGGATTTCTGCCGTACAGCGGTCGGATGGTACCGCGTTCGATGACCGTCGCGATGAGTGCGACGAGGAGCGGCGCAACGAGGAGCGCGACCCAGAATATCGCGCCGCCGGAACCGGCGGCGACGATGGCGAACGCGAGGTACGCGCCCAGCGCGAAGAACTCGCCGTGAGCGAAGTTGATGACGTCCATCACGCCGAAGATGATGGAAAGACCTGCAGCCAACAGGACGTACACCGCCCCGATTGTGAGACCGTTTAGTAGTTGTTCGAGAACTGCTCCCGCCATATCAGAGCTGACAGCCGGTTTGGTCGCAGGCCGGGATGGCATCGTCGCCGTTGACCTCGGTGATGAGTTCCACGTCGGCCATGTTGCCACCGTTGTAGACGTTCTGTCCGACCCAGACCGGGTTTTTCGCTTGGTGGTCACAGCTCCGGAACTCGTTTTCGCCGAGCAGCGATGGCATCGTTAGCCCGGGAAGCGTCTCGACGACGTCGTCCGGGTCGGTGCTTCCGGCCTCTTTAATACCGTTTGCGACCATCGTGATGGAGTCGTAGGCGACTCGTGCGAAGCTTCCGGGTTCGCCCTCGTTCGCGCTCGTGTAGGCATCAACGAACGCTTGGTTCGTGCCGGAGTCGAGTTGCGGCACGTATCGCGTTCCGCTGTAGATGCCGTCGGCTTTCTCGCCGAGTGCGCCGCGAACGACTTGGAACGACCCCGTCGTGGTCATGATTTCTTTTTGGCCCGTGAGTCCCTGCGCGCTCGCCTGATTGAGGAACTCGATGAGGTCGCCGCCGGTTGAACCGACGACGACCACGTCGGCGTCGGAGTTTTTCATCTGACTGATGAACGAATCGAAATTTTTCGCGCCGAGTTGTGCCCGCGTGACGCCCGCTTCCGAAAAGTTCGCGCTCGAATCTTCCATCCGCGAGCGCCATTCCCGAAGCACCGATTGCCCGTAAGCGTAATCCGCGATGTGGAACCAGACGTTGCTTCCGAGGTTGTTGAGCGTCCATTCCGAACAGGCTTCTGCGATTTGTGCCGTGTTCGTCTCACTTCGGAACACGTATTCGTTGCAGTTTTCGCCCGTAATCGGAATGGCCGCCGCACCGGGGGAGTAGATGACGCTTTCTTCGCTTGCGAACTCGTTGAGTCCCAATGCAACGGAACTCGAAATCGCACCCATCATGAACGACGCGCCGTGCTGTTCGACCATCCGTTGGGCTTCTTGACGGCCAACTTCGGGGTTTGCCTCGGTGTCGCCGTATTCTGCGTCGATGGTGAAATCGTAGTCGTCGCTCTCGTTTACCTTTTCCACCGCTAGTTCCGCACCCTTCCGCTGTTCCTCGGCGAGTCCGGCATACGGCCCCGTCATCGGGTTGAGCATCCCGTATTTTACCGTGTCGTCGCCGCCTCCCCCACCACCGATGTCGCCGAGACAGCCAGCGACACCTGCGAGTCCCCCCGCCCCGACCGCACCCAACACGGCGCGGCGAGTCGTTTCGAATCTGTTCTCCTGCCCCGGATTTCTATCCGCCATGGCAACAAGGAACAAGGGGTGGATAATAAATGATTGTATATAATTGATTGACTGTTTTCATGTGAACAGAATTGTCCTATTGCTTTTACTCGGATTCGAGATAGTTCGGATATTGTGTTCTCTGCCGCTGTTTGGTGTTGCTATCGTTTCTCCGCGTTGTTTTCTTCCGTCAAACATCGGATACGACGGTGTCAGTTTTCACACCGATGTCCGTTTCACCGTCTACGTTCACGCCACAGTTCGTTCTCCCATCGCCTACGTTCACTCGAATCGACATACTTCGCGTGTTTTATCACACGTCGAATCCTGCCTTCGGGTGGTATGTACAAACACGTCGCGTTGCTGGTTCGCAAGGACGGGATGACGCACGACGAGTTCGTGGATTACTGGCAGAACAATCACACGAAAATTGCCCGCGAAATCGAGGGCGTCACGAAATATTCGACCGTTCTCCCCGTCACGCCCGACGCCGCCGAGTTCGACGGCCTCGCCGAACTCTACTTCGAGGATTTGGACGCGCTGCACGACGCGCTGGGGAGCGAAGGCTCGCGCGACTACGACCCAGACAAAGGCAAGGCGAAAGAGGCCCGCGAGGACGTAGACAACTTCCTCGCACTGGAAGAACGCCCGCGATTCATCGGCGAAGTCGTCACGCAGAAAGACGAAGTCGATGGCGACACCGACGGCTTGTACAAACACTCCGCCTTCCTCGTCCGGCAGGAGGGGATGTCCCACGAGGAGTTTGTGGAGTACTGGCAGACCAATCACACCGAAATCGCCCGCGAAATCGACGGCGTCGTGAAGTACGATACCGTGCTTCCGGTAACACCCGAAGAATCCGAATTCGACGGCATCGCGGAACTCTACTTCGAGGATTTGGACGCGCTGCACGACGCGCTCGGAAGTGAAGGTTCTCGGGATTACGACCCGGACAAAGGCAAGGCGAAAGAGGCCCGCGAAGACGTGAACAACTTCCTCGCGCTGGAGGACAGGCCGCGGTTTATCGGCAAAGAAACCGTTCAGAAAGAGTAGCGACTAGGTTTTTCGCCCGGGCGTTTTCTTTGTGCATCGTTAGTAGTCGCCCACTCCGGTCGAATTTTCATCGAAATAATTGACTAATTCCTAATATCTTGGTGGCAAATCACGTCAACAAATAACCGCATCCGCACCGCGACAGCCACATCCTCCCCAACCGATTCCTTTCTTCGCTCCGCTCAGTCAGTCATCCCTCGCGCGGGCGACTACCGTCGCCTTCGCGCGCCACAATGAAAATCAAATAGCACCTGCATCTTCACAAACCCACTGGCGCGCGCGTCGGCAGGCCCTCGGACGAAATGTCCTCGGGCCTGCCAGTTTTCGCGCGAGGGACGATTGCGCGAACGAAGTGAGCGCATGAGTCGGTTGGGGAGGTCTGTGGTTGGTTGCGGGACGGTGCGGTTTCATTGGAGTTGTGATTTGTTACCAGCAGTCTCACAAACACGGTTCTATACCACAGTTCTCGATTCCATCGCAATCATTCTATTCCACCTCTCCTCGAATGCACGAACCATTAGGTACCGGCCCACAAACAACAGGATATGACCACTCCAAACTACCGCGAACAGGTCGAAGACGCCTATCCCGAACTTCAGTCCATCGAGGACGACGAACTGCGAGAGCAAGTCATCGAGGCATGGACGTTGGGCCTTGAACGCGGCGGGTGGAAAGACATCGCCGACATCCCCTACGCGTGGAACATCCACGAGGTGACGAACGTCGAACACGTCCGCGGAGTCACCCGAATCGCCATGCGTGCCGCTGAAGAACAGCGCGATTTTCACGGTGCCGACCCCGACGAGGACGTTATCATCGCGGCGTGTCTGCTCCACGACGTCGGCAAGTGCTACGAATACGTCGATTTCGTGGACGACGAAACCCTGCTCTCGCCCGACCAGACCTACGCGAGCGATGAAATTCCGCACTCGATTTCCGGGTACGCATTGGCCCACGAAGTCGGATGCCCGCTCGCGGTTCAGCGCGCGATTCCGCATTTCCTCGGCGAGGTTCCAAAGCGCACCCTTGAAGCCGAACTGGTCAAAAGCGCGAACTCGGCGAGTTCGAACGCGATTACCCAGTCCGCGATGGGGATTACGCTGAAAGAGTGGGTGAAGGAGTACAGCCAGACGCAGAAGTAACGTTTTCGTCGGTGAGGACGAACTTGGACAGTGTCATTCCGCACAACAGTCCTCAGTTGAACGGTACGTCTATTTCTGATAAGCTACCCGGATGGCAATATATGTATACTTCATAGAAATTTTATATTGTGACTTTAGCTGTATTTTCCCGACTGAACATTTCACCAATTATTTCTAATCAGAAGTATATTAAAATATATATTTTATAAATTAATATCGAAAACGAAAATATTATATATCTATAAGAACACTTCGAATCGAAGATGTCAAACAGTAATGACAGAATCAATCGACGCTCCGTTCTCAAATCACTAGGTATCGCGGCTACTGCCGTCGGCGGTGCCGGTGTCGGTTCTGCACAGTCCGGGCGAAAAGTTGCGAAGGACGAGGTACAGACACTCAAAGCTCGGTACACCTCGGCAACACTCCGCTCTACCGTCGAAGAACGAACGAGAGATGTCATCACGCAACTCGCGGAAGCGGGATACATCTCGACTGCTTCCGTGGACGAGTTCGACCTCGGTGAAGCACCCGAAGGTGCTCGCTTGAGCGCCAGAGATGAAGAAGAAGGTACCGGAGTGACTGCGTTCCGGAAGGATGGAAAAACGACTGCACACATCATGATTTCGAAAGATACGGACGATTACGGAATCGGTCTTTACGTTCAACCGCAACTCGACCGAAGCTATGCAGTCGTTTATTCAAAAGCCGACGAAACACAAACCGTCGTTGACCCGACGAAGGATGTCAGCACGCAGGGTGAAGTCGTTTGTTGGACGGAAACGAGTTGTACCAATGACGAGTGTGACTGGTTCTGCCTCAATCCGGGTAGTAGTAACCCGCAGTGCCACGCCGTCTACACCGAAATCGAAGAACAGTGCTGTGACGAAGGAATTTACGGAACGAACTGCTATCAACAGGGAACCAACTGCAACTGTCAATAAGTACAACAACCGAACGAAACTGTTTGTTGTGTGCTGCTTTCCCATTTCTCGGTTTATAACCGCTCCATCGAGTGCTAGTGGGTTGTACAAATTCAATAACGCGACCGACCCGATTGAGTCGAATCGCCAGCTAATCGTCACCCCATTTCGATTCTTCTCGCAACAGTTTTCCAGACAGCTATCTACACAGGTTTCCAGATATATTTCCAGATATATTCCCAGATGGGTTTCTAAACTGATTTCCACAATCTCCAACGGCAGCCTCGTACTCGAATTTACCGTATCTCTACAATCTCAAAAAAGCGGCAGCGTCTCCGATTATCCGCCGGTTCAGACCGCTTCCAGTCCGTTCTCCTCCCGAAGGACGTTGATGTACTTCCGGAAGCCGCTTTCCAAGTCGTACTGCGGGTCGTAGCCCAACTCTTCTTGAATCGCGGTCATGTCGAGTTTTTGGGTCCACGGCAGTTCGCCTTCGTCGGAGACCTCCAAATCAGCGTCGGGCATGATTTTCTCGACCGTTTCCGCGGCCTCTCGAATCGTGGCCACGGTTCCGCGAACGTTGTAGACACGCTGTTCGATGTCCTTCTCGGGTGCGAATGCCGCGAGGCGGAACGCCTGCGCGATGTCCTCGACGTGTTGCCAGTCGATGACTTGGTCGCCGTACTCCACGCTGAACGATTCGCCGAGCGCGGGTTTTTCGATGATGTTGGCGAGGAACGCAGAGCCACCGGTTTCGCGGTAGGGACCATAGGCAACCGTCGGCCGCAGGGCGACGTGCGAGAGGCCGTAATCCTCGAAGTACACCTTCGCCTGATGTTCGTTGAACTCCTTCGTCGCGCCGTAGAGCGTGTCGGGGTAGACGAGGTCGTCTTCCGTAACCCAGCCGTTGTCGTAGTTTGCTGGCGGAGCGAACGCCGCCGCGCTGGATGCCCACGCCACGCGCTCGACTTGGTCGGAGAGGGTTCGCGCCGCCTCGAACACGTTGTTCGTTCCCTGCACGTTCACGTCGATTGCGAGCCGCGGGTTCTCGCGCGCCGTGGTCGTGAGGAGCGCCGCGAGGTGAACGATTCGCGTCGCCCCGGTTTCTTTTACCGCTCGAATCACGTCCGTCGGGTCGGAGAGGTCGCCGCGACGGACTTCCACGTCGTCGGCGACACCGAGTTTCTCCAGAATGCGCGTGTCGGTCGAAAGGTCGTATGCGACCACGTCGTGGCCGTGTTCCACGAGGTCTTTTGCCGTGTACGACCCGATGAAGCCAGTCCCACCAGTGACGAGTACCGTCTCGCTTTGCGCCATGATTTTTCAGTCACGGGGTGAGAGGAAAAGGTTTTCTTCCCGTTGTCAGGAACCGCTGCCTGTCGATATGACTATTTTCAATATCACTCGTGCAGTCCGCCGACCTCGGCGTAGAAAGAGGACTGCAACTGCTCGGCCATGTCCTCCTCGCGGTCGATTCGCGCGTCGATGACAAAGGGTAGGTCGCTTTCCTTTCCTTCCCGTAGCGCGTCGGCCAGTTCGTCCGGCGTCGTCGCGCGGGTTCCATCGGCACCGAAGCCCTCCGCCACTTTCACGAAGTCGGTGTCGTGGAACTCGACCCCCGCAATGTCGCCGTCTTCTTCTTGCATCTGGCGCACCATGCCGAGACTGGTGTCGTTCAGCACGACGAACGTCGGAGCAACGCCGTATTCGACGGCAACCTCAACGCTGGTCATCGTCATCGTGAACCCGCCGTCGCCAGCCACGCTGATAACGTCCTTGTCGGTCGAAATGGCGGCGCTCACCGCGGCGGGGGCAGACCAGCCCATTCCGCCCACGCCGCCACTGCCGAAGTAGGTGCGAATGCCGGGCGTCTGCAAGTAGTTCAACAGCCAGAATCGGTTGTTGCCGGAGTCAGCCGTGACGATGGTGTCCTCGTCAACCAACGCCTCGATTTCCTTGACTGCGCGCTGTGGTTTGATGGGCGAGGCGTCGCTCTCGCATTTCTCGGTGAAAAAGGATTCGCGCGCCTTCTCGGCGCGCTTCTGTGCCCAGTCGTTGCTCGCGCTTCCGGCGTCAGAAAGGGCCTGAAGGCTCTCTTTTGCATCCCCAATCAGTCCTACGTCGGCGGGGTACACCCACCCCGCGTTTCGGGTGTCGATGTCGGCGTGAATGATGGTCTGCTCGTCCGGGCGGATGAACGACGACGCCTGCCAGTTCGTGTCCATCGGGTTCATCCGACACCCGACGACGAGGAGGGTGTCGGCCTCGCTAACCACCTGATTCGCACCTTCGTGACCGAACGACCCGATGACACCCGTCGCGAGGTCGTGGGTTTCCGGAATCGTGGACTTGCCCAGATAGGACGTTGCGACCACTGCATCGTAGTCCTCCGCGACGGATTCGAGTTGGTCGTAGGCGTTCGCGGAGTGAACGCCGTTTCCGGCGACGATGACTGGACGTTCGGCGGATTCGAGCGCCTCCTTCGCTTTCGCTACGTCGCCGTCGGTCGGTTTCGACTCCCAATTTTTGACTTGCTCTTTGCTGTCCCACACCGGCGGCACCGGGTCGCTCGGCACGTCGTCGGTAATCGCGTTCCCGTCCAAAATGACGGCCGTTGGTCCCGACCGACCCGCCGTCGCGTGTTTGAACGCCAACTGCACGCTCCGAAGGGTTTCGGTCGGCGTTCTTGGGAACCAGTGTTCTTTCGTCACGCCGTCCAGAATTTTCGGCAGCGAGAGGCCGCCGTAGTCGCCGCGGGACTGCTGGTACGGTGCGAGTGTGGAGTAATCGCCGCGCTCGCTCGCCTCGGTCAGGACGACCATCGGCGAGGAGGCGAGTCGGGCCTCCATCTGTCCGATGACGCCGAGGCTTCCAATCCACGGCCCCTGTCCGGCGAGAACCGCAGGTTTCCCGTGCAGGCGACCGTACATCTCGGCCATAACGCTTCCCTCGCGTTCGTCGCGGGGTCGGACGACGTCCACGCTTGATTCTGGGAGGTCGTCTAGCAGTTCGATAACTCGTCCGCCGGGGTAGCCGAAAACGTACTCTACGCCCAGCGATTCGAGTACGGAAACCAGCGATTCGCTCGTCGTTTCCCCGTCGGTGTCGTCAACACCTGTCATGCTAGTCGAAGCCATCCACTCCCGTCTCTTTGTTCTGTCGGTTACGACGGTTGGATACTATTCTATCCTCACGCCGCGCCGCGTTTCCGGTGTGGACTTCTGGCTACCGCGTTTCGTGATTAGGACTGTTCGTTGTCGGAATACACCGTACACTCGATGAGCGTTTTCACTCCACGGCGGAACCGTTCCGACGCCGCCGTTTCGGAGATGTCGAACTCGTCGCTCAAATCCGCGAGCGAACTCTTTCGCGGAATTTCCAGATACCCGCATTCGACGGCCATAATCAGCGTCTCTCGTTGTACGCCAGTTAGTCCAAACCGGGGCGTGTCGGGATGTTCTCGCTCCTCGTAAAAGCGGTGGACGACCAATCCTATTTCGTGCTCTCGGCAGAAATCACGAAACCGGCTAAATGCTTTCCTGTCGGGAAACGCCGCGCGGAACTCCCATCCGTCGTGCGTCGCGGTAACTCGTTGTAAAATACTCGCTTCGTTGACCAAGAGAGGATAGATACTCGTTCGTCGTGCTTCTTCTTTCAATTTGGTCTGGTACAACCGCTGTTCGCCAAGTTCGATCGTTCGGGATGGAGTTGTGACGGTAGAGTCTTCTTCGAGCGCGTCCTCGAACGCCTTGAAATTGCCGCCTTCCGTCCAGAACAGAAGTTTGTGTCGGCCTTCATCGGTTCGATCCGATTGCTCCCACGTAAGCTTCATTTTGGGAGCACGGCTTAACGCATCCCGCAAAACCGGATAATCGAGCCGAAATTCGACGAGTATCATTCTAATCTCCCCAGCTTTTATCTCCGGAGATTGCTATCCGGTGTCCTCTGTTAACAATTGACAGTGAAGGGTTAAAAAGACTACGAATATTGATGCAGATTCGTTATTCCGCCTGCGAGAGTGATAGAGGATGGAGAGAGAACGTGAACATCGAGACGAAGACAATCAACAAGTTGTTTGAAATTCTCAGCAATGAACGGCGGCGTCGCCTGTGTGTCTACATGGTCGAATCGGACGACGAGATATTTTCGTTCGAGGAACTCGTCGGTCAGTTCGTATCGGGAACGCCGAACGTTGACGTGACGGTAGACGAGACAGCGGCGACACGCCACGACCGTATCGCAATCGCGCTTCATCACACTCATCTGCCGAAACTGGCTGATTTCGGTATCATCGAATACGATATGGAAAGTAAGACGACGCGATACGGGGAGTTTCCCGTTGACAACCTCGCTGACTGGATGATGGAAAACCGCCGGATTTCAGGATAGAACCGGTAATTTGGGCGTGCCCCCGATTCGATTCGGGCGACCTTTTATAACCGATACCGAACCAACACCCACTGTGAACAGTAACGACCGAACCATCGTCGGACTCGCAATGCTCGCACATGCGATGGTTCACACCTACGAACTCTCCTTTCCCATCTTCCTCACCGTCTGGCTGTCGGAGTTCGGCACCACGACGGGAACGCTGGGTATCGTCGTGGGCGTCGGCTACGCACTGTTCGGACTCGGGGCACTCCCGGGGGGTGTCCTCTCCGATTCCTACGGCTCGCGTAGCCTCATCGTCCTCTGTCTGTTCGGGATGGCCGGGTCGTTCCTCCTGCTCTCGGTGTCGCCAACGCTCCCAGTGGTCGCGTTGGCGCTCGTGTTGTGGGGGCTTTCGGCCAGCGTCTACCATCCCGCCGGACTCGCATTGTTGAGCAAAGGCGTCAGCGAACGCGGAAGCGCGTTCGCCTATCACGGCATGGCCGGAAACTTCGGCATCGCCTTCGGCCCCTTGGCGACGACGCTCCTCTTGCTCGCGTTCGACTGGCGAACCGTCGTCGGAATCCTTGCGGTTCCAGCCCTCATCGCGGCGTTTCTCGCGTTTCGAACCGACATCGACGAATCCGCGGCGGTCGAGGGACAGGAAACCCGCGCCGACGGCGGGGTTTCCTCCCTTTCCGACTTCCTCGGCACGTCCCGAACCCTGTTCGCCGGATGGTTCATCGCCGTTTTCGGCGTCGTCATGATGTCCGGACTGTACTACCGCGGCGTACTGACGTTCCTCCCCGACCTGCTCGGTGACCTGCCGATGTTCGCTCCTGTCGATTTCGCCGGGGAATCGCTGGAACCGGCACGATACCTCTACGCCGGTCTGCTGACTGTCGGAATGGCTGGACAGTACGTCGGCGGCAAACTGACCGACAGGGTCGAGAACGCCCGCGCAATCGCGGTGGCGTTCGGACTGCTGGCGGTCATCGCACTCGTGTTCGTGCCCGCCTCGAACGCCGGACTCGCGCCACTGCTCGCGGTCAGTTTCGTCCTCGGATTTTGTCTGTTCGTCGTGCAACCGCTCTATCAGGCGACCGTTGCAGAGTACACGCCACCCGAAGCACGCGGGATTTCCTACGGCTACACCTATCTCGGTGTCTTCGGTGTCGGCGCGCTCGGCGCGACAATCGCTGGCGTCGTTCTCCAGTACTTCTCCTCGACCGTGCTCTTCGCCGTCCTTGCTGGATTCGCAGTCGTGGCGTCCCTACTCGGAACTCTGCTGGCGTTCAGAGGCCCGAGCGCCAGTTGAGGCGAGATGCTTTCCAACTTCGTCCATCACTTTCCCCTCCGCACGGGCGAGATGCTCCCACGCCGTCGTCGATGCTATCCCGACTGTGTCGGCGATGTCCTCGATACTCGTCTCCTTTTTCGGGCGATAGTAGCCGAGTCCGATGGCCGTTCCGAGCACCTCGCGCTGTCTTTGGGTTAGTTCGGACAGCACGCGGGAGAACTCCAACTGTTCTTGTTCTCCTACTTGGTCAACTTCGACATTCCTGACGAGGTCGGTGTCGTTGCCTGCTCGTTCGAGCGAGACGACGATTTCGTTCAAATCATCGGATTCATCCAAAAATAGCGTCCACTGCTCCCACCCCGCCGTGATGGTTGCCCCAGTTCGGTAGTGGACGCCCAAATCGGTCAACCGCTGTGAAATGCTGTCCCACTGATAGCTGTCGATGGTGACGGCCACGAGGACGCGGGGAACGTCGAGTGGCGTCAACGGATCCACTTTCAACACTGCCGGTGCGGCGGCGAACTCATCGAGGAATCCAGCGATGGCGGATTCCGGGCCGGTTAGCTCGATGATGCGTTTTCGCTCGGCAGCACTTCCAGTCATCGAGGAGACGGAGCGAATCGTAATTGTTGGATAGTCGGCGCTGATGTCGCTCTCGGGTTCGCCGTGGTGGCGAATCCGGAGCGTCACTTCTCGCATGCGCGTAGTTTACGAAACCGAACGAAGTGAAGCTTCGCATTGAGATAGTTAAAATAGTAACTGATTATACTATTGTTGTATCGCAAATTCATCCGACAATTTTGGAATGCGGATATATTCGGGTGTATAACGAAGTGGGTTTGCTTGTGTGTACCAATGTACTATGGGAACTAGTGGCAAAATCTCGGACGAAGACGTGAGCGGGCCGGTGGTCGACCGCCGGACGACGATGAAACTCCTCGGCGCGGCAGGTATCACCAGTTTGGCCGGTTGTACCGGTGACGGTGGCGATGGCGGTGGCGGCAGTGGTGACGGGAGCGGAAACGGCGACGGAACGACCGGCGTCCCCTCGGAGGGTCAGCGCGGTGGCCGACTCAGCGCCGGTTGGTTCACCGGCAGTATCGACGTGTTAGATCCGCCGTTCATCAGCGTCGGACAGTATTTTCAAGTGGCCGCAAACGTGTTTAACGGCCTCGTCACGCTGAAACAAGACCTCACGATTCGCGGCGACCTCGCAAAGGACTGGACGGTCAGCGACGACGGAACGAAGTTCACGTTCAACCTCCGCGAGGGCGTGAAATTCCACGACGGGTCGGATTTCACCGCCGAGGACGTGGAGTACACCATCAACCGAACGATTTCCGAGGAAGCACCCGCGGCCTCGAAGTTGGAATCGCTCAAACCGCTGGACGACGACGGCGTCGTCGTCCAAGACGACTACACGGTCGAACTCAACTTTGCGGAACCGATGGCTCCCGCCCTCATCTACCTCACGCGAGGCCCCGGTCGCGCGGCGACAATCGTCTGCAAGGATGCAATCGAGGAGATGGGCGCGGAAGCGTACAAAACGAAACCGGTCGGTACCGGCCCGTTCAAAGTGACGGAACACGAAATCGGTTCCGGCGTCACTCTCGATGCCTTCGAAGAGTACTTCGAAACGGACAGCGAAGGCAACGCGCTTCCCTACTTGGACGGCATCGACATCAGGCCGATTCCGGAACCCGCGACCCTCGTGAACGCGCTCCGGAGCGGCGACATCGACTTTGCGAACCTCATTCCGCTCCAGAACGTCTCGAAGGTGGAGCAAGCGAACGGCGTCGAAAAACTCGACGCGCCGGGTATCAACTGGTATGGCTTCGCCATGAACCAGCGCAGAGAGCCGTTCAGTTCGCAGAAAGCCCGCATGGGTATCGCCAAATCCATCGACAACGAGGCCTTTGTGAACGCGGCCTACTTCGGCAACGCGCTCCCCGACACCGGGCCTATCAACAAGGCGACCAACTGGGTCTGGCGCGACGACAAACCGACCGACCAGCAGTACGACCCCGAGGCCGGGAAACAACTCCTCCGAGAGGCCGGTGCGGAAGGGGCGTCGTTCCACATCCTCACTGACCAAAGTAGCCTTCGCGCCGCGAAGGCGATGCGCCAGCAGTTGAACAAAGCCGGGTTCGACGTCAGCATCGAACAGGTGACCAGTTCGACCTACTGGGAGCGCTATGAAACCGGCGATTACGACACGACCATCAGCGGCAGTGTCGGCGACCCAGACCCCGACCAGTCGCTCTGGAACTTCTACCGCAAACCGGACGACGGCGGCGTCTGGAACTGGGTGAACTTCGAGAATCAAAAAGCCCACGACCTGCTTTCGAAACAGCGCACGGCGTTAGATCGCGAGAAACGTAAACAGGCGCTTCACGAGTTAGAAGACCACCTCATCAAGCAGGTTCCACACGCCTACCTGATGCACCAGAACGACATCGCCGCGAAACGCTCCACCATGAAGGGTTTCACCCACATCCCCTTCTTGCGTAACTTCCACACAACGTGGGTCGAGGAGTAGATGCGCCAGTACGTCGCAAAACGGGTAGTTCACGCTGGCTTCATCATGTGGCTCGTTGCAACCACGGTGTTTTTCGGCCTCCGCATGATTCCGGGCGGCCCGGTTCGAACCATGCTCGGACAGGAGGCCACGCCGCAGGCCGTGGCCGCCCTCCGCGCCGAACTCGGCCTCGATAGGCCGCTTTACGTGCAGTATTTCGACTGGCTGTTGGACATGGCCACACTGAACTTCGGCCAAAGCCTCAGCACCGGTCAATCCGTTACAACCTTGATGGGACAAGCCGCGCCGAGAACACTTTCGATAGGTATCCTCGCCATCATCGTCGGCCTCGGCATTGCGGTCCCGACCGGTATCATCAGCGCGACTCGCAAGGGCGAAGGTGTCGATTACGTCGCCACGGTGGCGGCGTTCCTTGGCGTCTCCATGCCAGCCTTCTTCGTCGGCATCCTGCTGGCGTTGGTGTTTGGCGTCTGGTTCAGCGTGCTTCCGGTGTACGGCTATACCCCACTGAGCGAGGGCTTCGTGCCGTGGTTCGAGCGCATCCTGCTCCCCGGAATCGCGGTCGGATTGCCATACGCCGCGGTCGTGATGCGGATGATGCGCTCGTCGCTACTGGAAGTGCTGACCAAGCCGTACATTCGAACTGCCCGCGCGAAAGGCGTCAGTAACCGCGTGCTGCTGTACAAACACGCGCTCCAGAACGCGATGATTCCCGTGATTACCGTCGCAGGTATCCAACTCGCACTGGTTTTGGTCGGCAGTGTCACGGTCGAACTGGTCTTCGGCATCCAAGGTCTCGGGCGACTGCTCGTCGATTCGATGCTCGACAGAAACTACCCGGTGACGCAAGCGGTCATCCTCATCGTCGCCGCCGTGATGGTGTTCACGAACCTCGCGGTTGACCTTATCTACACGGTTATCGACCCGCGCATCGGCTACGGAGGCTCACAATGACGGAACACACTGAACCAGGCGTCGGCCCGAACACGCCCGCCGAACCCGGGCCGTCCGACGTTCCACCCGAATATCAGGAGGAAGAACAGTACGAAGAACACAAAACCACCCGACAGCGAGTCGTCGAGGGCATACTGGAAGACAAGATGGCCCTGTTCGGGGCCATCGTCGTCGTCCTGTTCATCTTTACGGCGGTGTTCGCACCCTACGTCGCACCCCACGACCCGGAAGCCACGTTCGGCTTCATGCAGGAGCCAAACAGCTATTCGGAAGGAAACTATGATGACGACCCCGGAACTGAACGCGTCTGGCATGCACTCGGAACCGATTCGTTCGGCCACGACGTCCTCTCGCGGATGATTTACGGCGCGCGCGTTTCCCTTCTCGTTGCGCTTGCGACGGTGGCAGTCGCGTTCACGCTCGGCACGGCGATTGGCCTCCTCGCCGGATT
This sequence comes from Haladaptatus cibarius D43, assembly GCF_000710615.1. Taxonomy (NCBI): domain Archaea; kingdom Methanobacteriati; phylum Methanobacteriota; class Halobacteria; order Halobacteriales; family Haladaptataceae; genus Haladaptatus; species Haladaptatus cibarius. The sequence continues at coordinate 92,131 of NZ_JDTH01000005.1, forward strand.
CTACGGCGGATGGGTCGATAGCGTGCTGATGCGCTACGTGGACTTCCAGTGGGCGTTTCCCGAACTTATCTTAGGTGTCGGTATCATCGCCCTCTCCGGCGGGTTGGGCGTCACGAACGTCGTCATCGCAATCGGTATCGCGTACATCGACGATTTCGCCCGCCTCGTCAGGGGTGAGGTGCTGTCGCTCCGCGAGGAGGAGTACGTCATGGCGGCCCGCGCAATCGGCATGAGCAACCGCAGAATCATGACCCGCGAAATCCTGCCGAACGCGGTCGCGCCGCTCATCGTGCAGGCGACGCTGATGATTCCGCTTGCAATCCTCGCGGAGGCTGGCCTGTCCTTCCTCGGACTCGGCGTCAAGCCGACGACCCCGACGTGGGGCCTGCTCCTCTCGGACGGACGGCAGTTCATCGGCGATGCGTGGTGGATTAGCGTCATGCCCGGCCTCGCAATCATGCTGACGGTACTCGCGTTCAACATGCTCGGCGACGGCCTGCGCGACGTGTTTGACGTGAGCGAAGGGGAGGTAGAGAGCAGATGAGCCTCCTCGAAGTCGAAAATCTGCACACTCGATTCCCGACGCCGAGAGGAACGGTTGACGCCGTGAACGAGGTTGACCTGCGAATCGAACCCGGCGAAATCGTCGGTCTCGTCGGCGAGTCTGGCTCTGGAAAGAGCGTCCTCGCTGACACAATCATGGGCATCGTGGAAGAGCCGGGCGAAATCGCGGGTGGTGACATCCGACTACACGGGGATTCACTGCTCGAACTGCCCGAATCGGAGCGCAGGGAAATCCGCGGCGGGACGATTTCCATGGTGTTCCAAGACCCGATGAATAGCCTCAACCCGACGCTGACCGTCGGCGAGCAGATTGCGGAAATGGTTCGCCTCCACCAACCAGTCGGCGAGTCGATTAGCCTCCCCGCCGAACTCAAACGCAAACTCATCGGCTCCTCGAAAAACGGCGAGGCGTGGCGGAAGGCCATCGAGATGTTAGAAAGCGTCGAGATTCCGGAACCGGAAAGTCGGGCGACCGACTTTCCGCACGAATTTTCGGGCGGCATGCGCCAGCGGGCGATGATTGCCATGGCGCTCGCCGCCGAACCGGATTTGCTCATTGCGGACGAACCGACGACGGCGCTCGACGTAACGATTCAGGCCCAGATTCTGGACGAACTCCGGGATTTGAAAGACGCATTCGACACGGCAATTTTGCTCATCACGCACGACCTCGCGGTCGTCGCGGAGGTCTGTGACCGCGTGAACGTGATGTACGCCGGAAAAATCGTGGAGCGTGCGGAGACGGGAGAACTGTTCCGCAATCCACAGCATCCCTACACGCAGGGACTCATTGCCAGCACGCCTCGACTCGATGCACCGACCGAGGCACTGCAACCAATCGAGGGGAACGTCCCCGACCTCATCGATATTCCCTTCGCGTGCCACTTTGCACCGCGCTGTCCGGAGGCGACGCGGGAGTGTTACGAAATCGACCCTGATTTCAGACCGGTCGGAAGTTCGGCGGAGTACGGAACGAAAGACGACGGCCACGTCGCGGCCTGCCTCCGCCGCGGGCCACAGGAGGAACGATTATGAGCATGCAGACGACCAGACAGAAAAAACGAACCGACGGCGAACCGCTCCTGACCGTGCGCGGACTGAAAAAACATTTCGACCAGTCCAGCGGCGTCCTCGATAGATTGGTCGGCGACACGGGGAGCGTCCGAGCAGTCGATGGTGTTGACCTCACGGTTCACGAGGGCGAAACGCTCGCAATTGTCGGCGAATCTGGCTGTGGCAAATCGACCCTCGGTCGGACGGTTCTCAACCTCCACAACGCGACGGCGGGGTCGGTAACCTACCGCGACGAGGAAATCTCCGAACTGTCGGCGGGCGAGATGCGCCCGTTCCGTAGAAACCTCCAAATGATATTCCAAGACCCGCTGGCCTCGCTGAACCCGCGCCAGACGGTCGGCGAAATACTCACCGCACCAATGGAGGTTCACGGAATCGGGGAAAACAGCGAGGAACGACTGGAACGCGCGAAAGAACTACTCCAGCGAGTCGGCCTCAAACCGGCCCACATCGACCGCTACCCGAACCAGTTTTCGGGCGGCCAGCAACAGCGCGTCGGCATCGCTCGCGCGCTGTCGTTGGAACCCGAACTAATCATCGCCGACGAACCGGTTTCCGCGCTGGACGTGTCCGTGCAGGCCCAAATCCTCAATCTACTTTCCGAACTGCAAGACGAGTTCGGTCTGTCGCTCGTCTTCATCGCGCACAACTTGAGCGTCGTTCGCCATGTTGCCGACCGCGTGGCGGTGATGTATCTCGGCAAAATCGTGGAAACCGCGCCCGTCGAGGAACTGTACGATAATCCACAGCACCCCTACACGAAATCACTGCTATCGGCAGTGCCGCGAATCGACCCCGGCGACCGCGACGAGCGAATCATCCTCGAAGGAACGGTTCCCTCACCGCTGAACCCGCCATCCGGATGCCGGTTCCACACGCGCTGTCCGATGGTGATTCCGCCGGAAGAGTGGGCCGGAACCGAGGAGAATTTCCGGGCCGCATTTACGTTCCGAAACCGCGTCTTGTCGGGCGAACTCGACCCCGACGCGGCCAAAACTCGGCTTTCGGCGGAGGGCAAAAATACCGACGACGAAACCGTCGCGTCGTATCTCGCAGAGCAGCTGCTTCCCTGCTCTCCGGCAGACCTGCCGCCGAACGCGGCGGATGCAGTTTGGGAGGCTGTAGACGCGCTGGCAACTGAACAGCGCGAGCGGGCGGAGGATGTCGTAACTACGGCCTTTCCCTCGCCGTGCGAGCGGGAAACGCCGCAGTCAGTGTCGGCTGATGAGGGTCATATCGCAGCCTGTCATCGCGTCGAGTCCGGAAATTAGCCGGAGTTCTACTCTGTTTGCTCCTCGTCGGAACTGGCCGATTCCGATTCATCGGCCAGTGAAACCACGCGGCCACCACAGTTTGAACACTCGGATTTCCCGATGTAAAACCGCTTTTCGCAGTTTTCACACTCGTACTTCGCCTCCTCGGCCGCCACGGACTCGGAGGTTTTCTTGAACTCCTCGACTTTTCGACCGAGATTTTTGAACAGGCTCATCGCTAACACTCAGCAAGAGGCGTATCTGCGGGATAAATCTTGCGTGAAATTTAGCATGTTTGACCGACACGATCCGTTTCGGAAAATACGGCGTACTTCCGCCTCCAATCAGCTAAAACGAGTGCCGGTGCCATCCGCCGTCAACCGGCAAAACGAACCCGTAATTCCGAGACGAAATGACCACACGGTACACCCTCCCGGACGAGTTCTTCCGCGACTGTGCGACCCAGACCGCTACTTGCCGCCATCACGTAGGCCCGCTTTCCGTCGAGTTGTAAATCCATGAGAGCGATGTATTCGAGATGAATATATTATTTTTATTTATAAATATAGTTGATGAGTATGACAATTGATGTCTAACGAATATCCGCCTGTTTGCGGATTTTCAGTCGAAAATCCGCTCCTTCGAGGACTCGCTGAATCCGTCACTCGCGGCTTTCGCGGTTTCGTACACACTCCTGAGTTCCGCGATTGGTTCCTCGTGTGCATCGACCCGCAAATCGTGATGGGCCATCGTCTGCGGAGCCTTCACCATCACCGCCGCGGACGTGTGACCGCGCTTGTCTCCACCTGCTTCCTTTCCGGCGGCCAGCGCGTCGATGAGTCGGGAAACGAGGTCGTCCTCGCCGTCCTCTGCGACGAAGGTTTCAACCATTGCGTCCAGCGTCTCCTCGCCGACGAGCATATTTCCGGCGACAGTCAGGTCGTGCTCCTCGTGAACCTGATGCCCGAACCAGCCATCACAGCCATCGCCTGAATAGGCGAAGGAGTTGCCGCGCGCGTCGAGTCCGTGAACCTGTCGGAGATGGCTGTGGTCGTCCTGTTCGAGCAGTCCCTCCAAGGCGTCGTCCACGGCGATATCGGGAAGGAGCGCGATGCCACGCCGTCCGAGTCGCACGTTGACGAAACTCTGCGTGCTGATAACGCCATCGTGGTTGATACAGGGCGCTAGCGCCCCGACAGCCGGTGCATCGGTCGAAACGGCGACCCCGAAACTGGTTCCCTCGTCTGTTTCCTCACGGACGCAAATCGAGAACGTCATACGTTCTCATTGCACCAGCCTCTCCTAAGCCCGCCCCCGAAACTATTTGGTGGGCACTTTAGGCCTCCTTCCGAGTATGGCATGGTATGACGAAACCAGATTTAGACCGGTTCACGTCTCGACGTTCTACCGCCTACGCGCCGAACGGAATCGTCGCAACGAGCCAACCCCTTGCGGCGCAGGCAGGCGTCTCTATTCTTCAGGAGGGGGGCAACGCGTTCGACGCCGCAGTCGCCACCGCCGCGGCACTCAACGTCGTCGAACCGACGAGCACCGGACTTGGCGGAGACGTATTCGCACTCTATCGAACCGCAGACGGCGAGGTCGGCGCGATGCGAAGTTGCGGCGGTGCGCCCGCCGACGCGACCATCGAAAACGTTCGTTCCGCCATCGAAACCCACGACGACCCGACGGAATGGTATCCGGAAAACCGCGGCTATGCAGTCGATGACACCGACGACACGGACGACCTCGGAATGCCGTTTCTCGGTCCGCACGCGGTAACTGTTCCCGGAACTGCGCGGGGGTGGGAGGCGACTGTCGAACGACTCGGAAACTGTTCGCTCGGTGAGACGCTCCAACCTGCTATCGACTACGCAATCGGTGGCTACCCCGTCTCGGAAGTTATCGCATCCCACTGGACTGGTGCGGAGAGCCTCTTTACCTCCGACCACGCGCGGGAAGCATTTTTGGAAGACGGCGATGCTCCCAAAGTCGGCGAAACGATGACACTGCCGCGACTCGGCGAAAGCCTTCGCCGAATCGCGGAGGAGGGTGCGGACGTGCTGTACGAAGGCGACATCGCCGAGAAAATTGCGGAAGAAGTGCAGTCACAGGGCGGCTTCCTGACGGTGGACGACCTCACCGAGTTCGAACCCGAGTTCATCGACCCGGTTTCGACGACGTATCGAGGAGCCGAGATTTTCGAACTCCCGCCGAACAATCAGGGACTCATCGCCCTCGAAGCGCTCAACATCGCCGAGGAAATCGGTGCGGGTGACCACCCACTCGATTCGCCGGAGCGCGTTCACTCCTTCGCGGAAGCGATGAAACTCGCCTTCCACGACGGTCACCGATACATCACCGACCCGGAATACGAGGAAATCCCGCCGCTCGCCTCCGATTCGTGGGCGAAAAAACGGGCGGAACACGTCGGTGAAACGGCGAACCACGACGTGAGCTTCGGTGTTCCGGATGCCCACGCGGAAGACGCCGACACCGTCCTGCTCTGCGTTGCGGACGACGAGGGCAACGTCGTTTCCTACATCAACTCCCGATTCGCCGGATTTGGCTCGGGACTCGTCGCTGGCGACACCGGAATTGCCCTCCAAAATCGCGGGGCGTCGTTCTCGCTCGACCCAGACCATCCGAACAGCCTCGAACCCGGAAAGCGACCGTTTCACACGCTCGTTCCCGCACTCGTCAAATTCGGCGAAGACGACTGGGCCGCCTTCGGCGTGATGGGCGGGTACATGCAACCACAGGGCCACGCGCAGGTCATCTCGAACATCGTGGATTACGACATGCCGCTACAGGCCGCGCTGGACTACCCGCGCTGGCGCTACCGAGAAGAAGGGACGCTCGCAGTCGAAGGACGAACTGACGGCAATCTCTCGTCGAAACTCGTCCGAAAAGGACACGACGTGCGAGTGCTTCCGCCGTCGCTCTTTGGCGGCGCGCAAATCGTGCGAAACGAAAACGGCGTGATCTCCGGCGCAACCGAACCGAGAAAAGACGGGACTGCAACCGGTTACTGAGTTACTCTTCGTCGTCTTCGGTTTCTTCGTCGTCTTCTGTCTCTTCTTCTTCAGTTTCTGCTTTGTCCGCTGTTTCTTCCGTCTCCTCTCCGTCTTCGCTTTCGGCCTCTTCACCTTCGTCGTCTTCCGCTTCCTCCACGTCCCATTCGTCGTCTTCCGCCTCGGAACTGCTGTCCGTATCTTCGATTTCGATTTCCATCGGCCCGCCGCTCCGCCCGAGGTCGCCGAGTTCTTCGCGCAGGTTCGGCTTGCTCCCCTTCTTTGCGAAAAGGTAGCCCGCGATGAACGAAAATCCGAGGAGCAAGAGCGTTTTGAGTCCCGACCCCGACTCCGCTGAACTCTCGCTCGATTCCTCGCCGTCTGCCTCTGTCGTGTCGTCGGCCATACCCTTCTGTTGGCGGGTGAGTGACTTTTCCGTTGTGGTCGGGCGGCGAGATTGCCGTCTTCGTATCGTCGTCACTCACCGTCGAATTTCCTCGAAAAACACCGTCGGGCCGGGTGTTCCCAGTCCCCCCGAACCCGTTTAAACTTCCGCGTCCGCTTCGACGGCCGAATCGTTTCTCGTCTCGGTCGTCGAGTCGGACTCCTGCATCTCGCGGAGTTCGGTCTCGACTTCCTGACGCCCTTTCTTGAACTCGCCCATCGCTTCGCCCGTCGAGCGTGCGAGTTTTGGAATCTTGTTAGCACCGAAGAGAAGGACTGCGATGAGCAGAATCACCGCGAGTTCCATCCCACCGGGAATTGGCCCGAACAGCGGAATCGTTTCAACTACCATCTGTGATAAACAATCACACGTGGGTATTTATAGGCTTTTTGCCCTTCGATAGATGATAACATACATATTGTGTAAAAGTAACGCACGAAATCGAGCAGTCAGTTCGTGGTTTCTTCTACGAACTTCACCACTGCCTCAGTTCCCTGAAAGCCCTCCGCCATTCGCCCGATGAGGTCGCCGTCTTCGAGCAGGAGGAGGGTCGGAACGCTCCGAATATCGTACTCTTCCACCAGCGAGAGGTCGTTTCCGGGGTTGACCATCACCACCGTTGCGTCGGTTACGCGAGCCACGTTGCCGACCACCGGTTCGATGGCCTGACAAAGCGTGCATCCTTTCGTGTAGCAATCGACCAACACGAGGTCGTGGTCGGCGATGACCTCGGCGAGGTCATCGCCATCTTCCACTCGAAGCGGCTTTTCGGGGCTGTCGCTCACGGTCGAGGATACGAAGCGACCGCATTTGTCGCGTTCGATTTTCAGGAGAGAACGACTGAATCGTTGTTCTCTCCTAATAGAGGATGTTTACGGAACGCGGCTGACCGCGTCAGTCAGGCGTGTCGCTCGATTTCGGTACGGAGTTTCGATTCGATTTGGCTCACGCTCTCGTTCGTAAACGAAAGCTGTGTCCATCGCTCGTCTATGTCCGCCATTTCGGCGAGCAGACCGCCTCGTCGGTCGATTTCCAACTTAACTTCCAATCCGTTTTGGGTTTCCGTCGGAACGACTTCGAGTTCGTCCAGTTTGCCCGAGAACGGCCCGGAGTGGGGAACGAACTCCAATTCCTGCACGAACTTGCCCGAGAAGATGCTTCCCGGCGCTTTCTCGCATTTGGCGGTTCGGAGCGTGAAGCCGAGGGAATCCAGCGCGTCGAGGAACGTCGAAAGCTGCGGGCCGGGGTCGATTTGTACCGGGTCTTCGTCGTCGGGGTCAACCGCCCAGTCGATGTCTAAACCGGTTTCGAGCCAGACGTTCGTCCGACCGACCGTCACGGGCGTATCGACGGGCACGTCGATGGTAATCGGGAAGGTCTTCTCCTCGTCCGGGCCGATAGTGAACGGGTCGGCGACTTGGAACTTGTTGATGACGCCAGTTCTGGTGCTGTCATCGGTTTTGTATCGAGTCAGCAGGGCGAAGTAGATTGCATCGACTTCCTGTTCTGTCGTACCACCTTCGACGTGAACTTCGGCTTCGACCGACTCACCTGCGGTGAGCGTAGTTTTGGGGAGGATGGTATCGACGCGAGCGGAGCCAACTCCAACGCGGGAAAGGATTCGTTTCATTCCATCGGTAGTTCTGTCCATTTCGGATATAAGTTTTCTCAATGTGGGTAGCTATCGTTCGGCACGACTTTGTACTCCCATAACTCGTTTTCGAACGATGACCGACCCGGAACTAGCCGCCCGAAGATACGTCCTCTCGGAGCACACGGAAACTGTCACGTCTCTCCTCTGCTGTGCGGATTCCGTCGCCGAGTCGTGGAACGACGAGGCGACGGCTGACGAAACGAATGTGACAACCAACAGAAAACGTTCGACGACCGACCGAGAGGCGGTTGTCGAACCGCTTTCACGCACACTCCGCGAATACGGTCTGCTGGCGGAGTTCCCGACGGTTCTCTCCGGAGCGATATCCGCTGGCGGATTCTCGATGCAGGCCGCGCCGGTTCCCGCGCCACCATACGTTGCGATAACCAGTCGCGGCCCGGTTCTCCGGGCGACGGTTTCGGCAGGTCGATTAGTAATTTCGTTCCGGGTTTTCGATGTGGTTCGTGATGGTCACAATCGGTACGTTCGCGGAGCGAACGACCCGGAAACCGCGGTTTCGGTCGAACTCAAGTAGATTCCGTGTTCGTAGATGTGTGTGGAATAGTGCAATACGGCTCGGCACATCTCCAACAATTCATAAAATAAATCAAAGCAATCAGCCAAAAAATTAAACTCGGTAAGCTGTATCGTTCCCCTCGTGCCACTCAGTACCAGACGTAAGGTTCTCGCCAGCACGGGTGTCCTCCTCTCGGTTGGCGTCGTAACCGGCAACACAACCTCCGGGGCAGACCCCGAAACGACTTCCTCCCCAATCAGTGAACTCGACGGTCGAGTCGCACAGCAAGACTCTGCGGTTGAGGCAGTCGCCACCGACCTCGAAGTTCCGTGGGGTACCGACTTCGCTCCCGATGGAACGCTCTACTTTACGGAACGAACCGGTCGCGTCAACCGACTCGGTTCCGACGGCGTCGAACTGCTCGCCGAAATCGATGACACGAACGTCGTCGGCGAAGGTGGCCTGCTCGGTCTTGCGCTCCATCCGGAGTTCCCGACCACGCAGACCGTATTTCTCTTCCAAACGTACGAGAACGAGGGAATTTCACAGCGAATTCTTCGCTACCGTCTCGCAGACGGCGAACTCAAACGCGAAGCCGTGATTTTCAACGGTATTCCCGGCGCACAGCGACATACGGGTGGACGTCTCGCCTTCGGGCCGGACGGCTACCTCTACGCGACGGTCGGTGATGCGGACGAACCGGAGATGGCTCAGAACCCTGAGACACTTCACGGGTCGATTCTGCGACTCAAACCTGACGGGTCGGTTCCCGACTGCGAACGAGCGGTGTTCAGTTACGGCCACCGGAATCCGGAAGGACTCGCGTTCCACCCGGAAACGGGCGTCCTCTACAGCACCGAACACGGCCCGGACACGGACGACGAAGTGAATCGTATCGAGGCAGGGAACAACTACGGCTGGCCGGTCGTTACCGGCGAGAGCGACGACCCGCCATTCACCGACCCGCTCGCGTCGTACACTCCGACAATCGCCCCCGCGAGTGCCGCGTTCTACGACGGGGCGTTTTACTTCGGCGCACTGGCGGGCGAACACCTCCACCGAGTCACGTTCGATTCCGACGGCCGAACGGTCGAATCGGACGAGCGACTGTTCGACGGTGAGTTCGGCCGCATCCGAAGCGTCGTGGCTGGCCCAGACGGTCTTTACTTCACCACGAGCAACCGAGACGGTCGCGGGTCACCGGCGAGCGAGGACGACCGAATATTCCGGTGGACGCCTTAGGGCGGTTCCACACTGACGCTTCCGGCCGCACCACCTGCGACCGCGCCTTCGATTGCGACCAGCAGCGCCGCCAATGCGGGAAATAGGATTCCGAGTTGTCGGTCGTACACCGCGGCCAAATCGGTCGGAATTCCGCTCGTCGCTATGAGGTAGTTTAACCCCCAGAGCGCGCCGACCTCACTCCCCGGCGTCGCCATGGTGTAGCCGAGAACGAGCGCGAGTGCGATACCGCCGACGACTCCGGCGAACAGGCCGTGGCGAATACCATCGCGCCAGTTTCCACCGGCGACTCGTCCGGCGACGTAGCCGCCGACAAGTCCGACGGTGAGAAGCGCGAGTGCGGCGGCTATTCGGACGTCCGGTGGGAGCGGGAGGGTCGCACCCACCGCAACCGCGAGGAGTTCGACCAGCACGCCCGCACCGACGGCTTTGACGCGCATGGCGTACGGTTAGCCTTCGACGTGGGAAGGCGTTTCGACGCGGTTGCTTTTCTCGCCGATTCGGCCTCCGGGTGTTAAGTCACTGTCCGCCGTAGCGGATGTATGGCGCAGGAACTCACGAGAGGCGTCTGGTTGCTCGAACTCGGTTTTCCCGTCTTCGGTGCGAACGCCTTTCTCGTGGACGACGGCGAGGTGACGCTGGTCGATGCGGGCCTGCCGTGGTTCGGCGTGCGCCGTGAACTCCGTGACGCGGGCTACGAAGTCGCGGACATCGACCGCGTGCTGGTTACGCACTACGACATCGACCACATCGGCGGCCTTCGAAACCTGCCCGACCTCGACGCGCCCGTGTTCGTCGGCCAGCGCGATGCCGACCTGCTTTCCGGAACCTACGACCCGCCGTTGTTCCACCACAAGGGGGCGTTCCATCGCCTCGCTCGCGTGCTCGTCCCGATTCCGGAGCGGTTCGAAATCCTGCCGTTGGAAGACGGCGCAGAAATCGGTGGATTCAGGGCGTATCACACCCCGGGCCACAATCCGGGACATACCGTCTACGTTCACGATGATTTGGAAGTCGGCTTGGTCGGCGACCTCGTCTGGGAGCGCAACGGCGCGCTGACGCCCCCGGAATGGTGGGACTCTTACGACACTCACGAAATTCGACGGAGTATCCGCCGATTCGCCGGATTGGTTCCGACAATCGACGTGCTCTGTATGGGCCACGGGACGCCGATTCTGCGCGATGGTTCGGACGTGCTTTTGAACCTCGTCCGTCGGCTGTGACGAGCGTCACGAAATCGAAATTCCTCCTTGCCGAAAATAAAACTTTTCTTACACAAAGGTCAGTACCCTCGAAGCCGAATCATACTTCGGAGAGTCGAATGGGGGTACGCTATCTCGTCACAGGGGCGACTGGCGCACTGGGGAGTGCCGTCGTCGAACGACTGCTGGAATCGAACCCGGACGACCAGATACGGGTGTTCGTCCGAAGCAAACGACGCTTCCGCGAGCGCTTCCCGAGCCTTCGCGTCGAAATCGTTCGCGGAAACGTTCTCACTCCGCTGAACGTGCGCCGGGCGGTTCGGAACGTGGACGTAGTTTTTCACTGCATCAATGTCCCGCTCACGAACTACTATCACACGCTCGAATCGGCGCGCCTGCTGGTCGCCGCCATCGGTGATGCCGACACGCACGTCGTCTACCCCGGAAATACGTGGGTGTTTGCGGTTCGAGAATCCCTGACAGAAGCGCCACCGATTTCGCCCGACACACCAATCGACCCCCCGTCCCGCGTGGCGAGAATCAAAGCCGAGGCCGAAGAGATGCTGTTTCGAGCGCCGTTTCCGGCGACGGTCGTCCACCTGCCGGATTTCTACGGCCCGGGTGTGACCAACGACCTCGCGCGCCCGTTGTTCGAACGTCCCATCGCCGATACAAACGTGCTGTTTCCCGCTCCTGTAGACGTTCCACACGAGTTCGTCTTCATCGAGGACGCGGCCCGCGCGCTGATTTCCGTGGCCGATTCGTTCCGTGAGGACTCGTCGCGGTGGGTCGAGGCCGACCGCCGATTCACCGTCGGAACTGAACCGACGACGGTTAGCGCTTTCGCGCAAAAGGTCTACGATATGGTCGGAACGAACGGACGAGTCAGGGGACTTCCGACGTGGCTGCTTCGGAGCGGTGCCCTGTTCAGCGATCGAATCGAGGTACTGAGCGAAATTATTCACGTTTTCACACATGATACGACGATGAACGGGAATGCGATTCGAGAACGAGACGGATTCGAACCACAGATCGACTACGAAACGGGCATCGACCGAACTGTCGCGTGGTTCGAGGGGGCACGATAATGGAACTGTGGAATCGGCGTTCGCGGGCGCTGTTCGCCGCCATCGGTCTCGGATTCGGTGGCTATGCGTTCGCCGTCGTTCTCGTCCTGTTCGCCGCAGGCGTGCTTCTCGCGGTCGGCGTTCCGGTCCTCGACCGGCCGTCTCTCACGGTGGCCGTTTCAATCGTCATGGGACAAGGTGTCGCCTTCGGCCTGTTCGCGCTGGCGTATTTGCGATACACCGGCAGAGGGTTCGACTACATCAAGGTTCGAGTTCCGACCATCCGCGATTTCGGCTGGACTGTCGGTGGTTTCGTCGTCTTCTACAGCGGCCTCATCGCTGTCTCTATCGTCCTCGCAACCTTCGGCATCCAGTCGGCACAGAACGAAATCGCCACGCTCGGGGAGCAAGACCCACGAGTTTTTCTCCTCCTGATTCCGCTCTCGTTCCTGCTTATCGGCCCGGGTGAGGAACTGCTCTATCGCGGAGTCGTTCAGGAACGACTCCGCGAATCGTTCGGCCGCTGGCCCGCCATCGCGCTGGCGAGTCTCATCTTCGCGTTCGTCCACGTCTTTTCGCTGCAAGGCCAAGATACGGGTGTCCTCGTCTATCTCGGCATCCTGTTCGTCCTTTCGCCGATTCTCGGTGCGGCCTACGAGTACACGAGAAATCTCGTCGTTCCGTCTCTGATTCACGGCGCGTTCAACGCACTTCAGTTCGGACTGGCGTATCTGATGACGACCGGCCAACTTCCCTCCTGATTTCTCGCCTTCGTTTCTCAGTTCGTTCGCTCCCATCGGACGATGAGAAACTCCGTGTAACCGCCGTATGCGATACCCAGCGACCCCATCCACCAGTTCCACTTTTCGGGAAGCGACTGCTCTTCGGGAGCGTCTCGTAGATTCGAAATAATTGCTTCCGCGGTCAGTTCGACGCCAGCGTCCGTTCGATACTCGCCCGAATCGACGAGGTCGCGCGCCTGTCGAACGACTACTCGTCGCGCTCCCTCGGGCGGGTCAAACTCCTCGCGCAGTCGTCGGTCGAGTTCCGTTGCGTCCATTTAATATCCCACTCCACGTCGAACTACCCATGCCGACGGTTTTCGCAGTGGACGAATACGAGGCACAGGAGTACGACGCCGTACTCGTGCAAAAAAACGCCGTGGTCTGCCTTAACGATGACCCACCGCTTGCTCGCGTCATCCCCTTCGAAAAGGTGAACCACGTCGATGCAGACCCCGAACTGCTGTTGACCGACTCCGAAATCCCGGATTCCTTCTTCGGCGGCGCGGAGTACGCTTTCGTAGATGTCTCCAAATTCAAGCGTATCCGACACCATCTGGAGGAGTTGGAACGAGAACAGTACTGATACTCACGGCTACGCTACAACTGTGACCACGTCGTCGTGATGTCGTGTCCCGGAACGTGCCACCGTTGTTCTGCAACCAGCGTGTCCCGTTTTCGGAGTTCGATACGCGCGTCGAACAGCGGAGACAGTTCCGTTACTACCGGCGATTCGTCCGATACGGGGAGATGAACGTGTTGAATGCCGCGAACGCCGCGAACCAGCGCCGAAGTCCCGCGAAGAAATCGAATCGTTTCGGGACGGTCGTTGGCTTCGAGTATCGATTCGAGTGAGTCGATGCAGACTCTGAGTTCCGCAGGGTCGAGTCCGTCGGCAACGGTATCGAAGTGGCTGATTGCGTGCGCGAGTTCGTCTTGCAGACGGCCGACCTCGCAGTCGCTAGTTCCGATGAATTGGCTTTCCGGTGGTATCGAACGGTCGTCTCCGGTAGATTCGATGATTTCGATGCTCTCGTCGCTTCGTCGCACGTTCGGCGGGAGACTGCGCTCTACGTGTTTGAGAGACGCATCGGTAAACACGAGGAGTCGTTTGCGGTCACGGTGCGGGTCGCCGAGCAGTCGCTGTGTCGCTTGCGCGGTGACGTACTCCGGCACCGCACCCGTCACCAACAGGGTACATCCCTGTCGTTTCAAGGCTTGTAGCGCGATGTCGAAGTCGCAGTCATCCTCGTTCCGACCGCCCTCTCGCACGAATGGCATCTGTACTGACACTCCGACGGATAATAATAAAGCTCTTACTAATTTAAAGAAAAATTATGGATCCTTTTAATGATGTTTCGGTTATTCTCGGCATACTGCACGGCCGTCCGTCCGCAGTTTCCTCGGTCAGCTTTCATCGCCCCCCGTTCGGCCCTGTTCCGCTTGGCTCTGTTTCCCTCGCCTTCGTTTTGTTCGACTCCGTTTCTGATTCGTCCTGCCCGTCCAGTTCATCCCGAACTTCCGATTCGTCCACCGCCGCGCGTTCGCCGGACACGGAATCAGTGCCCGCATACGCCGCCGGAATCGACTCCCCCTGCATCAGTTCCGGAAGCACGATACGGTTGAACTGCACGAGTAGTACGAGCAGTAACGGCCCGATAAACAGTCCGTACCATCCGAACAGCAACGGGCCGAAAATGTATGCGAACAGCATCAGGCCGACGTGTACGGTTCTTCCTCCTGTGTAGCGTCTGATGATTGCTTCCGTCGCGACATCCAACACGAGGACGACCCCCACGACGAACGCGAGCGGAAACCAGAGGGCGGTAATTCCGTCGCCGAGCGCACGAACGAGGAGCAACAGCGCGATTGGAACGTAGACGAGTTTCGTCCCGATGTGTGGCACGAGGCTGGCGATTCCCGTCAGCAGTCCGAGTAAAGTTGGGAGCGGAATCGACAGGCCCGCCGGGGCAACAACGTTGGCGAGGTTGTACGCAATTCCGGCGACGAGCGCGATGACGAATGCGTGGAGGATGCTTCCGAAGTACACCGTCTGGAGGTTGCTATCGACCGCCTTTCCGTAGGTGTAGACCGTCTCTTGCTCGCCATCGATTCGGTGACGAAACCACCGAACGAGTTTGTCGTCGTCTCGGAGCAGGTAGAACGCGAACGCCAGCGCGACGAACAACTGCAAAAGCGTGAGTCCGAACGCGCTCGCCATGTTTGCAACGCCACCGAGCAGTTCCGTCCCGCCAAGTTGGGTGAACACGCTTCGATTTTCGCGTGCGAGTTCGAGTATTCGCTGTGGGCGAACCGTCAGCGACGACAGGTCGAGATACGGTTGAAGCACGCCCTCGTAGCCAGCAATCGAGTTCCCCGCGATTCTCACGACTTCCAGCGCGCTGACCGCCACGGCGTAGGCGACCAACAGGAGGATTGGGAGCAAAATTGCGAACAGCGACGCGATTGCGGTGACGCCCGGATAGCCCAGTCGCGCTTCCAGTCGGTCGTAAATGGGCCGCGTGGCGTAGTACATGAACAGACCGAGTGCGAACGTCCCCGCGAAGGCGTAGAAAACGAACAACATTACCACTCCGAAAGCGACGCCGACGACCCACCACGCCAGACGGGCACGCTCGCGCAGTTGCCCCTCCTCTCCACTCATCGCACAGAGCTACGGTTCTCAGGCGTATATGGCTCCGGGTCGGTAGAGCACGAAAAACCAATCCCGCACGAACCGCCGAATAAGTGAGATATTTACGCACACCCCGCGACAGCATCATCCATGATGGACGCTTTCGCGGAACGAACCCGTCGGTGTCAACAGCGACTCAGAACGGTCGATGCCGACGCCGCCGTTCTGTTCCCAAGTACGAATCTCTTCTACGTCTCCGGATTCGAAGAACACCCCGGAGAACGACACCTCCTCCTGTTCGTCCCGGTTTCCGGTGACCCCGTTTTCGTCGTCCCGGACATGTACGGCGAGCAAATCGCCGACGAATCGTGGGTGTCCGACATCCGAACGTGGAGTGACGGGGACGATCCGCTCGAACTCGTCGGCGACGTCG